>DYKL01000210.1:161-6323 GCA_020722645.1 Acetofilamentum sp.
TTATTCAACATTCATTATTCAACATTCATTATTCAACATTCATTATTCAACATTCATTATTCAACATTCGATATTCATCATTCAACATTCATCATTCATTATTCAAAATTCATCATTCAACATTCAACATTCAAAATTCATCATTCAACATTCAACATTCAACATTCATAAATCTCACGGGTTAATTTTCCAGTTTTCCCATTCGTTACCAATTGCCGGATTTACTTTAATAGTTGGTGTTTGCGGGTTCAGTTTTTTGTAGGTACAAGGGTCTCTGATTTAATTTCGTCAGTAACAATGTCAGTAAGTTGTCCGTAAGTAGTTTCCGTATTTATATTTTGCAATGATTTCAATAAAAAGTAAGTAAACAAACCGTGTCTTTTGTCGGATAATTCCTGTGAAATTTCAGAACCCGAAGAAGCTGAAAAAACCAGAAGATTTGCCGGAACAGAATAATTTTTAGGTTGTCTGATACCAACTTTTGAATGCGGAACTAATTCTCCTGTTTTTCCGCCGCCGCTGAAACAAGCATCTAAAAAGATGAAGCATTTTTTACCCGTTTCAGGTGTCAGATATTCGTAAAAATCGTCTAATTTAATTGCAAATGTTTCAATAAATCTTGTTTTAACATTAACAGGTAATATAAAAGCGTTTTTGTTAGAGTCTAAGGTACCGTGACCGCTGTAATAAACATAAAATTCGCATCCTGTTGGTTTCAATTTCATCAGTTCTGAAAAGTTCTGTATATATTCTATCATTTGCATAGAGCTGGCATCTTCGATGTAATAAATATGAGTTTCGTCGTCAGGTATTCCAAGTATATTAACGGCATATTTTCTGAAAACTCTTGAATCGTTCAAAGAGTAAGCAATATCAACAACATCAGAGCCATTTACCTGATAATTTGCGTTGCCGATAATCAATGCGTATCTGTTGGAATATTTTTTTCCGATTTTCGGTATATTAACGTCCACATCAACTGTTAAATCAGGGACATCTTCTATAATAACCTGACTGTTTTCGTCGTCATTATTGCCTTCTACTTTTCTGATATAACCTGATTTTTCGAGTTCTTTGTTGATTGCAAAGGTTTTGTTCTCAGCAAACCCGTATGAACCTGAATTTTCAGTCGTTTTAATGTTAAAAATAAGCTCACTGTCTTTAAATTCGCTGTTTACAAAATATCGGTAAACAATAGTTTCGTATTTGCCCGAATTGATTGAAGAGAATTGGGGTGTTTGTCTGATTAGCTGATTATCAGACGACATTACGCCAAGAAACATAACTCCGTTTTGAGAGTTGCTTATTTCGACTTTTACATTATCTGCGTTTCCTTGTCCAATATTCTGAACAATTATCTGCAGTTCAATTATTTCGTTGATGTCAATAAGATTATTGGGTGTAGCTGATTGACTTTCGAGAATAGCATATTGAGCAAGTATAAGCTGAGGTTTGCTGAGTTCTTTTGTCTGAAAAGTTAGTTGCTTGCCTTGAATGTTTCCTTTAAAAACCGGTTCAACAACATCAATTTTTATAGTTGCTTCGGCAGTTTTCAGGCTCATTTCGCCTTTTATTTCAAAAGTAACAGTTTGAATTCCTCCGTTTGCTTTAATTGTTGGAACATTAACTTTTACAGGAAATGTTAATCCTGAAATATCAGAAGAAATGCTCAGATAAACACTATTTGCGTCACCCGGACCGACATTTTGAACTGTTACAGTCAGTTTTGCTGTTTCTCCCGCATTTAGAACACTTTCAGAAAAAGATATTTCGCCGATTTTTAATATTGGAGGCATTGCAACTGCTTGTTCCTGAATGTCAAAGCTGAAACTGACTTCTTTGAATGTATATGATGTCCCTTCTGTATCGGGTTCAATAATATCAATTAATTTTGTATCATTGGGAATTTTGTCAAAATACAGGGTAAAATTTGAAGTGTATTCATAATCAACATCATTACAAAAAATAATATTTTCGGCTTTTCGCAGATAATATTTTTTATTTGAGTATTTGTCGATAATATATGAATCTTTTTTTATACAACTTGAGTAATAGCCTTCGTACTCGATGTTTACGACTGTATAATTTTCATCATTCCCAATAAAATTTATTCTGAGTTTATCGGGACTTTGTTTAGCGTAGAGGTTTTTTGCTTTTGTAAGGTTACCGTAACTAGGATAATATTTTGTGTCGTAATTTATTTGAACTGAATAAATCCACGCATAGTCAGTCTGTCCTTCATCTTCGGTATTTTCTATTGTTAAGGTGTTTTTACCTGAAATTAAATGGTCTTTAATATCAAAACCAAATGCGTTGGCTTCTTCGCTATAATTAATTGCTTTATTATTTAGCTGACTGTTTGAAATTTCGTATCCGTTCAGAGTTATTTTAAAATCAGTATAATCTCCGTCACTATCGTAATTATTGTCTTTGCCGATTAAAAACAATTTACTGTTTGACATTTGTGATAAATCGTTAATTTCAAAATAAAAAGTTTTTGAAGTCTGGCAAGTGAAATTTTCATTTATTACAAGTGCTTCATTCAAGTTCAGGTCGTAATAATCTTTTTTAATTGTTTGATTTTGGCTGATATTATTATTGGTTGAACTGCAAAATGAAGAAATAACATAGTTATCATTCCATTTTTCTTCTACCCATTCAACCGGAAAATCTTGTTCATCATTGTATGTCTGAGATAAATCAAAACCGGCTGAAGCAACGAAAACCCATTCGTCCTGACCAAAAGCAACTTCGGTAATATCAAATTCGTTTTCCCATTTTTCTTTTATCCAGTCGGTTGGGATGGTGTTCATTTTTTTGTAACTCTGTCCGTCAATTCCTGAATTTTTAGCCATTGATAAAGCCCATAATCCATTTCCGTATTCTATGTTAGTAATTCTGTAACCTGCGTCCCAGTATGTTTTTATTTCTGTCTGAATATCATCAAAATTTATTCTTGTTCGCCATATTTCATCAGTATAGCCGAGACCTTTAGACATAATAATAATCCAATTTCCCTCCCCGTAAGCCATTTCTGATATGTAAAATCCAGCTGCCCATTTTTCTTTTATTGTTTCTTCAGGGAAAGTAGAGTTTTTTATCCATGTTTGTCCTGAAAATTTTGAAGTTTTACTGAATGTAACAACCCAGTAATATCCGTTGTATTCCAAGTTTGTTATGTAATATGAGTCGTCCCAGGCAGTTTTGATATCGTTTTTGAGGTCTTCAAAATAGTATTGTGATTTGAAAAAATTACTGCTTTCACCTGTGTTTTTTGAACAAACTATGAACCAATTCTGAGCATCAACAGTATTGAAAAATGTAATAAAAAAGAAATAAAATAAAAGAATGTATTTGGAGTTTAGTTTTTTCATAATTATTTATTTAATAATTTGATGACTTTTACAACAAATTATTGATTTTCAGCATATAACGAATAAATGTGTTGAAACAATAAAAATTATGTATGCTGTCTGAAAATAACAAATTTATTTCAGACAGCATTATAAATTTATTCAGGAGTAACAATATAAGAAGTTCCTTCTATATTAACTAAAAAGTGTGTGATACCGGCACCGCTTAATAATAGAATAATGTTGTTTTTTAGGCGTAATCTGTCTAATAAATAAGTTCTACCTTCGTATATTGAACCTATTTTTTGACCATTATTCATCCATGATGATGGATTTATTGATGATTCTGCGAATAATTTACAATCCATCATTGATTGTTCAAGGCTTGATGTTTTTGTCTGGTTCAGCAAAGTGCCTGCAATTTTTATTGTGAACAACATACCGTCTCTTGTGTAGCTTGAGTATCTTTTGACCATATCGTACATATATTTGTCAATGTCTCTTTCAAAAACTGTTTTGATAGCCATATCAACAGCATCAAAGTCGTTACTGGCTTCAATTTCGATTTTGGAATCAAACACAAGAATTTCAGTTGCAGTATTTACATTATAACCGATAATATGGAAGTTTACAATTCTTTGAGATGAATTTGGGACTTTTGTGATTGTAATTGTGTCTATGCTTAAAACTATATCAACTTGTCTTGAATTATTTTCATTATATTTGATGGAATTAACAAAGTCTAAATATTTGTTGCCTGTAATATAAGTCCGGTAACCTTCTGCCGGATTATAGTTTGCAGGTTTTTCGGGTAATTTTGCACGTTCAATTATATCAAGGTTGATAACATTGTCAAATTTGTATTTTGGCTGAAGGCATTGAGTGTGTAAATTGTTAAGTGCTTGATTATAAAGATCTTTTGTTGGCTGGTCTCCGTTTTTTTCAATGTATGGATTGATAATAAATACAACTGAAGATTTAATAAAATTGTTCAGATAATATTTAAGAAATTCAATAAGCTCTTTATTATATTGAGTTTCATAAGCCATACAAGTGTACATTCCTAAATGTATGTCATTTTTGCGGGTTTTAAAAACATCAAATTTCTTTTTTGGAAGGAAAACAACTTCACCTGCAAATTCAGCCAAAACTGAATCAACACGAGCATTGTTAAGGTACATTTGATTTTCTGTTAATTCTTTTAATATTGCAATTTTGCAGTTATATTTTGCTTCTGCTTTTGAAGCTCCGTATCCTACAACAGGCTCAAAAAATTCTTTAGGTGTCAGATTAGTTGTTTCGTCTTTCATTTGGTTGTAATTTTTAAAATCGCTACAACCTCTGTTAATTTGTGCATTTAAGTTTGTAAATGCAAGCAATAAACTTAAAATAATAAGCAATGACAAAATTTTTTTCATAATTATAATTTTTAAAATGTTAATATTATAGTTTTTGTTTGAATATTATCTAATGTTTTTATATCATCTAATAACTTTTGGCAACCTGCTTTGTCAATGATTATTGCTTCGTAACCGTCTATGTATTTTTTTATGTAGTAATTTTCAATGTTTATTTTATTTTTTGTTACAATAAATTTTACAAAGCTGTATTCACCTGTTTTACCGGTGTTTGTAAATATTATACCAGTTGTGTAAAAATTACTGTATTTTCCTTCATTAAATAAAATATTTTGATTGTCAATATACCAGATAAAATTATTGTTCGTATCGTATGGATCGTATAAAAATGCGTAAATATATGCATCTTGAGCAAGTTCAATTTCAAAATTGTAGTTAGTATCGTATTCAGTATTATAAACATCACCTATTCCTGCTATTTGTGTTTTTTTTTCTTCTTCTGTATTTAAAGTTAATAAAGAATTTTTTAAAATAACATTTTCTTTGTTGAATTCCATTAAAAGGTTGAAAGGATTTGAAAGTAATAGTTTTTTATCATATTCTTCAAGAAGTTTCTGCTGAGTTGTATTTACGGTTTGACTTTTTAGAATAATTTCATTCCCTGAAGCGATATGTCCAAGAGTAAATCTTGAAAAAGTTATACCCGAATTATGGATTGTGTATGCGCCTGTTAGTGTAAAATCGCTTTCTTTTGTTTTTTCAATTTTTTCGTTAGTAGGCAAAGAAATGTCATAAGGAGAATTGACACTAAAATCAAAACGCCTGATTATGACCGAATTAAGTTTTTTTTGAATGAATTTTGTCATTCTGTATCCCATTTCTTTGGATAGTTCAGTTTGCTCTCCATTAGCATTGTATAAAAAATTCATCTGGATATTTATATCAGACTTACTTCCACACCATATATTAATAATCTCATAATTTGCCAGAATTTCACTTCCAAAAGAATTTGAAACTTCTTCGGAAATATCATCGAATATTTTGCTGTGTTCTTGTGAAAATGAACTATTTACAAATGTAATAAAAATCAGATTAATAATAAAATATCTCATATCTGTTTTGCTTTTTAAAATGTTCGATAAAATTAAATTTTTTTGAAATAAAAAAAAAAATAAAAAAATTTATTTTGTTGATTTGATGTAATTTAGCTTATATATTTTGTTGTTTTTTTTAGAATTTGTGTAATTAAAATTTATTATTTACCAAAATAATTATTTTTGAGTCCGTTCTAAAAAGTTCATAAAGTTTTGAAAATGATTGTCTTAGTTTTATTTTGAAAATCATTTAACAACTTAATAATCAAACATTTTAAAAAACACGACTTTTTTATGTCAGACCCATAAATTATTCAAAGAAAAAGCGGCTTATCCAAAAAAGAAATAGAAAAATTA
>DYKL01000679.1 GCA_020722645.1 Acetofilamentum sp.
AGAATGAAAATAATTACAAATCAACGACTTACAAAATTATTTACACATGAAACATTTTTTAATTCTAACAGTTTTTTTAATTTTTATCAGCAATTTTTCGTTTTCTTGTACAACTTTTGTTTTAAAATATCTTAACAAAATTGTTTTTGGCAGAAACTTGGATTGGGTTTCAGAAAACGGTCTTTTAATAGTAAATCAGAGGAATGTATATAAAAAATCCATTGTTTTCGCCAACAATCAACCGGTTGAATGGACATCTAAATACGGAAGTGTTACTTTTAATCAGTTTGGCAAAAAATTTCCTTTTGGTGGTATAAATGAAAAAGGTTTGGTTGTTGAAATTATGGTCTCTAATGCCGATTATCCTGAAATTGACGACAGAAAAGCTCTAAACGAACTGCAATGGGTTCAATATCAGCTTGATAATTGTGCAACGATTGAAGAAGTAATCGAAACAGACAAAAATATAAGAATTAGCCCGATTGCTCATCAATTGCATTTTCTGATATGCGATAAAGACGGAAATGTTGCTGTTATTGAATTTTTTCATGGAAAAATGCTGGTTTACAAACAAGACAATCTCCCCTATCCTGTTTTAGCAAATGATGATTATAAAATATCGCTTGAAGAATATAAAAATAAAGTCAATTCAAGATTTACAATTGCTGTAAATATGATAAAAAATTACAATAAAAATTTTGAGTCTATTATTGATTATTCTTTTAATATTCTTGACAGTGTTGTAATTATAGGAGATTGGCAGATAGTTTATGATGTTTCGGATATGAAAATATATTTTAAAACAGCAACAATTAGAAATATACGTTTTCTAGATTTGAAAAATCTGAATTTTAATTGCTCAAAAGCCTGCCAAATGTATGATTTATTAGATAATGGCAACGGTAATATTGAAGAACTTCTTATACCTTTTAAACATAAAATGAATAAAAACAAAATGAAAGATGCTTTGAACGGAACTTACTTTTAAAAAGCGTGGATTTACAGGGCTTTGCTGCTGAT
>DYKL01000211.1 GCA_020722645.1 Acetofilamentum sp.
ATGAATGTTGAATGATGAATGTTGAATGATGAATGTTGAATGATGAATGTTGAATAATGAATGATGAATGTTGAATGTTGAATTTTGAATAACCAAAGGACAAACTATGAACAATGCACTATGAAATATGTAACTGTTACGAAATAACTTGTTTATTTGATATTTTTTACCACATAGACACATAGTTCACATAGATTATTAAATATGTTTTTTCGTAACAATCTCTATGAACTATGCACTATTAACTATGCACAATGCACTATGCACTATTAACTATGCACTATGCACTATGCACTATTAACTCTAAACTCTTATAGATTATGAAAAAAAATATTTACCTTTTTGTGTTTTTAGCATTATTATTACAAACTAACTTTTTGTTTGGACAGTCTAAACCCCAAGTTGAATGGGATAAAACTTATGGCGAGAAAAAAAATGACATCGGTTATTCAGTTATTGAGACAAAAGCCCACGGTTTTGCTATTGCTGCATCCCAGTCGAAAGGATTGGGAGGTTATTTGTGGTTGTTTCAAACAGATGACAAAGGAAATTCTACCGGTGAAAAATTCAACAAAAACTTATATGTTCCTCAAACAAAATTAGTTCCGACAAAAGACGAAGGTTTCCTGACTTTCGGAATTTATCAGATGACAGATGCAGGAAATTTCACATTAGTAAAAACAGATAAATACTTCAATACAAAATTTGAAACAAAATACAATGTAAATGGTGATGTTTTCCCTACAAATGTTATCGAAACATCTGACGGCGGATACGCTTTTATCGGTTATCAGGGATATGGAGAATCTTTTAGTTCAAAATATACCGTTATTAAAACAAATGCGTCCGGCACATCACAATGGCAAAAAGAATACGGAAACAACTACAGAAACACGATAAATTGTATTGTCGAAACCGATGACAAGGGATTTATTGTTGCCGGAGGAAGAACATTTGAAGACCAAGGCTCTGACGCCCTTTACATAGCTAAAATTTCAGCAAAAGGTGATATTGTATGGGAAAAAACTTATGGAGGCAGCAGTTCAGATATTGCTTGTGATATTGTTGCTACAAAAGACAATGGTTTTCTTGTTCTTGCAAATACAGCTTCAAAAGGTTCGGGCTGGATTGATATGTGGTTAGTTAAAATAGATGCAGAAGGTAAACTTATCTGGGATAAAACTTATGGTGGTGCTCAAAACGACGAAGGTTCCGAAATTATTTGCGATAACGAAAACAGTTTTTTAATTGCAGGAAGCACAAAATCAAAAGGCAGCGGCGACTGGGATTTTTGGCTGATAAATATTAACGCTAACGGAGATATTTTATGGGATGAAACTTACGGCGGAATGTATGAAGATAAAGCATATTCAGTTACAAAAACTTTTGATGGCGGATTTGCTGTTATTGGCGAAACTGAATCAAAAGGTGCCGGAAAAAAAGACGTTTGGTTAGTTAAACTGCGTTTTTCTGTTCGTGAAAGAGCGACTGCTTATGTTCAGAACAATATTTACGAATGGGAAGCAAAAGGAAAATACGAAAAGCTCGAAGACTATCAGGTCAGAGTAAACGAAAGCACAAGGCAACAAAAGATTTACGAACTAATGGACGAATTTTTCGGACAAATCGGCGAACCTATTTTCAAAAATGAAATACCAACTGCAACTCTTGATTATGATACTGAAAGCGAAATTTTCAGAGTTAATCTGACTTATTTCAAGCCAATCTACATTCCCGTTCCGATTGACGAAGCAGAAGTTTTTGAAAAAAATTTTAAAAATCTGGTTTTCAAAGATATGCGTTTTAATTTGACGGTTGATGATAAATTGGAAATCGCTAAAATGACAATAGTCAATATGATGAACAACAAAACATATTTCTTTGACGCATCTGTACCGGTCGTATTTAATAACCAGACAGTAGTTACCGAATTTGACCCTATAGTAATAAAACCAAATCACGAAGACAATGACGAACCAAACAATAACAATACAGGTAATGACGTTGATACAGATATTCCAAACTCAGGTAAAACATACCCAAACAAGTACGCATTGATTATCGGAAATTCAAATTATATAGAACACGGCTCGGATATGGTAGATATTAAATACGCAATCAATGATGCCAAAATTTTTAAGCAATATGCTATAAATATACTTGGAATTCCGAATGACAACAATCATATTTATTATATCGAAGATGCAAACGCTACTTACATAAAAATATATATGGACAATTTCGCAAAGCTTATAAAAGCAAAATCCGAAGGTGAATTTTTTGTTTATTACAGCGGACACGGAACACAAAACGAACAAAATGATGCTTTTATAGTTCCTGTTGGGGTTACATCTGATTATATAAACGATTTTGGCGTAAAATTAGCCGATTTTTATACTAATATTGCTCCCGAAGGCAACAAAAAAGTTTTTGTTTTCCTTGATGCTTGTTTCAGCGGTGGCGGAAAAACAGGACAATTGCTCATAAATGCAAAAACAGGACTAAAACGTACTCCTAATACCGAAAACGTAAGTTCAAATCTGTTCATTTTCGCAGCCTCATCTGAAAAACAAATATCACAGGAATATTTTGAAAAACAGCACGGATTATTTACATACTTTCTACTGAAAAATCTAAAAGAAACAAAAGGAGAAATAACTTACGGAAGTCTCACAGAAAAAGTCATTGATGATGTTACATCAACAGCTTTAAATCCGCAGAACAACCTTAAAGAACAAACTCCGACAATCAACATAAATCCGGCTATACAAAATCAATGGAAAAACTGGAAAATTAACCCATAAGGACTACAAAACAACCTAATATGGGTTAAATATCAATAAACCAACCCAATATGGGTTGAATATCTATAACAAACAAATCAAAACAACCCCGTAAGGGTTGAATATCAATAAAAAAACAAAATAAATACAAATACTTATGAAAAAAATCCTTTCTCTTTTATTAGGTCTTTTGCTAATTGCAAAAATTGGTTACAATCAACATTTTATTCCTGTAGATTTGATTGTAGATGCACGTGACATTAGTGTTGCACTATACGGAGGTTTCTCGCTTGACGGTGCCAATGGAGCAGGTTTAATCGATAATCTGTCAAGTACTACTGAATCTGGTTTTATTGTAAATGCCTTGTATAAAGTGAACTCAGGCAGAAACGGCAGTAACGAAACTTTTCATCAGTTCATTATTGATATCAATCCTGTTATTATTGACTGGGATCCTTTCACTTGGAACAAACTCATCAAACAACCATCCGAAAATTTCAGCGTTTACAAAATGCCTTATCAGGAAGAATCTGTTCTACACATAGGCTGGCACAAAAACTGGCTCGGTAAATTCTTTCGTGGTGGTCAAGACCAACTTCAACACACTATGCTTTTTGGTGAAATGTATTTTACTCCATACAACATCTATCAAACTGTAAACAATGTTGAAGAAAATTACAGATTTTCGGTTTTCAACGTTACACTTGGAACACAATATTCATTTATTAAAAAAGAAGTTCCAACACTTAAAAACTTTTTGATAGGAGCTGCATTTCAAATGAATTTTATGCTTACAAACGAAAGTGATCAATACAGCGGAAGTATGCAAGCTGTAATGGGTAATGCTTATGCCGGAAGACAATACTGGGGACCGGGTGCAAAAATTGTTGTACAAACAAATGCTTTGAATATTTACGTAGAAGGACGTCAGTATTACTCTTTTGAAACAACAGAAAAATTCACCAACGAACCCATAATTTTGGTAGGTGCTTTCGGAAACATCAAATGGAAACGTCAAAGTAATGATGATAACGGAGACAAAGAAGATGTTGAATTAGAATAAAAAATTGCACAACTCTACAAAGTTCGTTATATGTTGATAGTCAATTATATAACGAACTTTTTTGTTTTAGCGATATTTTTTCAATATAAAAAACAAATTGAATAAGTTTTAAATATAGATTTTTGTAACCGATAAAAAATCTTTTATTTTGCCGAAAAAATAATCACTATGAAAAAAATATCAATTATTGTAATTTTAACATTGATTTCCGGTTTTGAAATTTTAGCTCAGGAAGTTGGTGTAATTATAGGTTATAGCTCATCAACAATTACCGTTGATACAAAATTTGAAAAAGAGCTTGAATTTAGTCCCGGTGTTAATTTATCGATTTTGTTTAATAAAGAAATAGCGCCTCAAATTTATTTCAGACCCGGCTTCGGCTTGTCGCAAAAAGGATATTATGACAAAATTTTTAAGATTAGGTATAATTTTTACTACTTACAGGGCGATTTTGATTTTACATATTTGTTCGACGAAATACCTATCTATATCGAAGCAGGAATGTTTTCATCATTCGCCGCCGCAGGAACTTATATTTTCAGAGATGAAACCTACAATCTGGAATTCGGCAAAAACCACACAAATCCTTTTGATTTGGGCATCTCAATCGGTGCCGGATATATCTATCAAATTGATGATTTGAAAATTTTCGGTGAATTAAAATATGAAATTGGATTTGTAAATTTATATCCTCACTACAACAATTTTTACCAGAATAACACACTAAAATTAAATCTGGGAATTATGTTCGGGTTGTAGCAGGAAATTTTGGTCAAAAAGAAAGGGTGTTTTTGTTGATTTTTGGTCAAAAAGAAAGGTTGTTATGGTAATTTTTGGTCAAAAAGAAAGGGTGTTTTGGTTGATTTTTGGTCAAAATACAAGGGTGTTTTGGTTGATTTTTGGTCAAAAAGAAAGGGTGTTTTGGTTAATTTTTGGTCAAAAAGAAAGGGTGTTTTGGTTGATTTTTGGTCAAAATTCCGTTTTTTTCTGATATTTTACTTTTCAGAATTTTCAAACTATGCACAACTCTACTTCACGATACAAATTAGATACAAATTTTATTTTTTTTTGAAATATGTCTCAATTGCATAAAATGGAATTTCCAAAATCGGTGCCTGAATACTAAATTTTGACTGCGAAATTTTTAATGCTTTTTTGCTGTTATATTTTTCTGTAAACATTGTTAAACTCTTTAAAGTTCCTTTTTTTCCTGATTTTACTTCAATCGGTACAATATCTGAATTTTCTTCAATAACGTAATCAAGTTCTGCATTACTGCTTTTTTCTTCCCTTATCCAATAATACAAACCCGTTTTTACTTCGGGTTCAGAGTTTGCAATTAGTTCTTGTCCTACGAATTGTTCAGCAACTGCACCATTATAAATAGCAGTAAAATCTTTCTGTTTTGTAGTTTCAGAATAAATACCGCTTAAAGAGTGCATTAAACCAATATCTAAAAAGATAAGTTTAAAAAAATCGTTGTCTGCCGAAGATTCCAAAGGAATACCTGCCCCACTTGTTTTTTTAACTTTTTGAACTATTCCGGCATTTTGTAAAAGTTCAACAGCTTCTTTCAAATCACGTGATTTAATATTTTTATCAATTTTAGCATAAACGAATTTTTTGCCAATCATTGCCGGGACACCGTAAAATATTTTTTGCAGATATTTATGTTTAATTTCTCTTGCATATTTTCCAAAATCATCAATAAATGTCTGAATTAAGCTATGTTGGATTTTCTGGCATTTTAAAATATCTCTGTTTTCAACATATTCTTTGACAACGGCGGGCATTCCACCTATTAAAAAATATTTACGAAGCAGTTCATTAAGTTTTTGATGGATTGCATCAGGAATTTTTGAAAGATTTTCAAAATCAAGTATATGTTTATGTAATACATTTTCTCCAAGTGCATCAAGAAACTCACCAAATGACATTGGTTTCAGATATAAATATTGTACTCTGCCAACAGGCATTCTGAAATTTTCTGAGTTTAATGCAAATTCTAACAAAGAACCTGCTGCAATAACATGTAATTGTTGCATTTCTTCATAAAAATATCTCAAAGATATTATTGCTTGCGGACATTCCTGTATTTCGTCTAAAAAAAGCAGAGTTTTGCCAGTGTTTAATTTTTCTGCTGTTAAAAGAACAATTTTTTCTATTATATCATGTGGATTTAATGTGTCAAAAATTTCTTTAAACTCAGGATTTCGCTCAAAATTTATTGTAATAATGTTTGAAAATTCATTTTTGCCAAAATAATTTACAATAAATGTTTTTCCTGTCTGCCTTGCTCCTCTGAGCAATAAAGGACGGTGATTTATGTCATTTTTCCAAGCAGTCAGATATTTGTATATTGTTCGGTTCATAAGTTTATTTTTTGCAAATATAAACATTTTTGGTCAAAATACAAGGGTGTTTTGGTTAATTTTTGGTCAAAAAGAAAGGGTGTTTTGGTTGATTTTT
>DYKL01000212.1 GCA_020722645.1 Acetofilamentum sp.
TTTTTCTTAGCTATCGCCTGTAAAACCTGAAAAGTTGTAAGTAAGTTCCGCTAAAAATCAGACAGCTTTTTTTTAAATTCGGAATTATTTTAACCTGCCATAATGTTCCAGAAAATCAAAGAAACAATAGCAATAACAAAAATGATAATTCCCTGAGTTGTAGAGCTTTGATCGAATTTCTTAGCCTTTGTTCCGTCAGGTAGTGTTACTTTTCCGAAAGCAATATAAGCGCCGATACCAATACCAATTAATCCGCCTAAAGCAGCAAAAATGTAACCTGCGATTAATAAACCGACACCGGCTTTTTTTTCGTAGTCTTGTCCTTGTTCCATAGTTTTAATTTTTAAATGTTAAAATTATTTTTGATTAAATCAACAGAATCTAATTTTTCCCAAGTGAAAAACTCGACTTGTTTTTTATAAGGTTTTCCGTTATCAGCAAATTCAACTTCTTTAATAAAATGGTCTCTTCCGAAGTGTCCATAAGAAGCAGTTGCAAGATAAATAGGATTTTTAAGTTTGTATCTTTCGATAATTGCACCAGGTCTGAGATCAAATATTTTTTGTAATTTTTTAGCAATTTCGTTATCTTTCATAGCTACTTTTGCAGTTCCGAATGTATTAACATAAAAACCTACGGGTTCAGCAACACCGATTGCATAAGCAACCTGCACTAATATTTCATCAGCAATACCGGCAGCAACAGCATTTTTTGCGATATGTCTCATAGCATAAGCAGCCGAACGGTCAACTTTTGAAGGGTCTTTGCCAGAGAAAGCACCTCCTCCGTGTGCACCTCTTCCCCCATAAGTGTCCACAATAATTTTTCTGCCTGTTAAACCGGTATCTCCGTGAGGACCTCCAATTACGAATTTTCCTGTAGGATTAACAAGTAATTTAAAGTCATCATTAAAAAAGGATTTTAAACGGGTAGGTAATTTTGATTTCACTCTCGGGATTAGTATGTTTCTTACATCATTCCTGATAATTTCAATCATATCTCGGTCTGCCTGAAGTTGAGCTTCTTTAGAATTATCTTTTGGTTTAATAAAGTCATCATGCTGAGTAGAAACAACTATTGTGTGGACCCTGATAGGTGTTCCGTCATCGTTGTATTCGATAGTAACTTGTGATTTTGAGTCGGGAGCAAGATAAAGCATTTCATTGTTTTCTCTCCTGATTTCTGCAAGTTCCTGAAGCAGAAAATGAGCTAACTCAATACTGTATGGCATATAGTTATCTGCTTCACGAACTGCATAACCAAACATCATTCCCTGGTCACCGGCACCTTGTTCTTCGATGCTTTGTTTTACAACCCCTCTTCTGATATCCTGAGATTGTTCGTGTATGGCAGAAATAATACCACAGGAGTCTCCGTCAAACATATAGCTGTTTTTAGTGTAACCAATCATATTGATTACATTTCTTGCTACATTTCTGGGGTCAACCCAAGCACGTGTGTTTACTTCGCCGCTTAGAACAACTAAGCCTGTTGTTACAAGTGTTTCGCATGCAACTTTGGATTCAATATCCTGTTTTAAAAATTCATCTAATAAAGCGTCTGAGATTTGATCAGCTACTTTATCCGGATGTCCTTCCGAAACTGATTCAGATGTGAAAAAATAAGACATGTTTTAATATTTTTTTAAAATTAATAAACTGATTTAAATGATATAAATAAAATATTCAAAAAAAAATGTTAAATGCAAATATAATTGATTAAAAATAAAATCAAATTAATATTTATCTTTGAAAAAATTAAAAATTCTAAAAATGTTGCAAATAGACGATAAAATAGTCAGTTTTGATGTAATAAACGAATATTTTTGTTGCAATTTAAGTGAATGTAAAGGAATATGTTGTGTGCAGGGCGATGCCGGTGCTCCGTTGAAAAATGATGAATTAATTTTGATTGAAGATAATTTTGAAAAGGTAAAAAAATATCTTCCGGAAAAAAATATCAAGGAAATTGAAAAACAAGGTTTGTTTTACAAAGATAAAGACGGAGAATTTATAACACCGTGTTTGGATTCAGGAGACTGTGTCTATTTAGCAAAAGATGAACAAGGAATATACAAATGTGTTTTTGAAATAGCTTATTTAAAAGGTGAAATTGATTTCTGGAAACCTGTTTCCTGTCATCTTTACCCTATCAGGATTACAAAATATAAAACTTTTACGGCAGTAAATTATCAAACAAGAGATATTTGCGCTGCCGGCAGATTTTTGGGGCATCAGAAAAAAATTAAACTTTATGAATTTCTAAAAGCACCATTAATCAGAGAATTTGGAGAAGAATGGTTCGAAAAATTGGATTATGCCGCAAAAAACCTGAAAATTGAAAGATAATTAAGTTCTAAAGTTTCTAAAGTTCTTAAAGTTCATAAAGTGATAAAGATTGTTTCAAAATTTCATTTCAGCAAATGATTATTTAATAAGTTGTTGAACGATTTTATCAATCTTGTTCATTTCAGATAAAAGGTGTTTTTTTATTTCGAGCCTTAACTTACCTAATTTAAGAGGCGTTAATTCATCTTCTGGTTCATTTTTTTTGATAAATTCATTTGCTTTTTTGTAACAAATTTCTCCTAACTCGGATAGTTTTATGTGTTTCTTGTTTTTATCATCAAATTTCGGGAAATAAATATCAAGAATTTTTTTATGTACATCTCTTGGACCAAATAATCCTCTTGTTTGAAAATCTTTCATTAATTTGTTCGTAATACTTGAATTTAAAAACGAAGATAAATAAAAACTTTCATTTTGATTATCTGTATAAAAAACATAAGCTTTGCTTTCAACAATAAACTCTAAGTCTAATTGATTTCTATCAACAACAACCGCATTAGCATCTTTTGCCGATGAATTATACAAAACAAGGTATCTTGCATTTAAGTTTTGAGAAATAAGCTTATTAAGCCAATTTAGATAATTATATAAATTAGTTTTTCTGTTTTTTTCCGTTCTATGAATCTCCCAAATTCTTTCGGCATTTCTAAACCATTTTGCTGCCATTAAATGTCCCATACTCATTAATTCATCAGCAGAGTATAATTTTATTTCTTTTAAATTTTTATCGTTTTTTTTAATAATTAATGGCAATGTTACCATATCGGGTTTGTATAATACAAAAGGTAAAATTGAATTTGAAAGAGCAGTTCTGAAAATAAATTCACTTTCGACCTGTCCATAAAAATTCAATTTATTCCAAGGCGGTTTGGCATTTGATTTTATTGATTTTGCAGTTTTCAAATTAATAATCCTGCCGTCATAATCATCAGGTTCTTCCTGGTCAAAATCAACAAAGTAAAAAGAACGCGGAACAATAGTTGCTCCCTGTTTAAATTTTGATTTATACGGATTAATTTTGTTTTCGGCTGATTTATCTTGTTCAGAAAAAGCAGAAGAGTCCCCTTGCTGAATATAAAACCAATATGTTTTTTCTTCTTTTAGGCTTGTTTTTGCAACATCGTAATGACAATTATGTTTTGACAATTTGCCGGAAAATTTTAATCCTTCTATTGCTTTTTTATTTAATTTTCTTTTTTTGCTGATTTTCTGTGAGAAAATAACACAGCTTGGAATTCTGAATAAAGGATTAACATTTTCCAAATCCCATATTTTTTTTATAACAAAACCTTTTGCAATTCCTTTTCTGGTATTGTCGTGATGGTCAGCATTAAAAAAAGAGCGTGGTAATACAAATGCTGTTTTACCTTCTTCTTTAAGAAAATAGTTGCTACAGTAAGCCTGAAAAATTGCGGCAATTTCCAAGTGCGGATAATTGGCTACTTTATCCGGTTTTAAGTTATACTGATTAGCTAATTGGTCTAATATGTTTTGATATTCTTCATTTTTTATTGAACTATAAGTAAACCAAGGAGGATTTCCTATTATATAATCGAATTTTCCGGACAAAAAATATGGTTTATAAAGATTTGTCAAAATAAACTTCCAAATACTATCTCTGCCTAACTCTTTAACTTTTTTAAGACCTGCGTATATTTTATAAAAACTTTCTAATAACTGCTTTGTAAAACCGTTAGTTTTAATTTTGTTAAAAATAACAGTATTAAATGTTTCAAAAGAAACTTTTTCTTTAAATTTTGACTGTTCGGCAATTTCATCTGCAATATCGAGTATGCTGTCGAATAAATTAACATCTTCAAGCACCTGAGTGTTAATTAAATACTTATCTTTATCAATATTCATTACAAACTCGCTTCCAAAAAGGTCTTTGACACCTTCAGGAGCTAAAAGCGTGTTTGCAAGTATTATGTTTATATGAATCGGTTTTTTTACTTTTGTAATATCTTTACCTAATGAAAGCAAAAGAGTTGTTTTGGCAATTTGTACAGAAAGAGGGTGAATATCAATCCCATAAATAAGATTGTTTATTTGTTCGGGAGTTAAGTCCGGATGAATTATTTTAAGCCTTTGTATTGTTGCTCTAAGAAAAGAACCACTGCCACACGATGGATCAAGAATTTTGTCGGTTTTTTTAAATTCAAATTCCTGAACAACCCTCTCACAAAGCCAATCAGGAGTATAATATTCTCCTAATGAATGTTTTGTGTCCAAGTCAATTAATTCCTGATAAACACCTTTTAAAATATCTTCTTCGACGTTATTAAAATCGAAAAGTGAAATTTCTTGTGCAATCAGTCTGAAAACTTTTTTTAGATTAGGAAAATCTCTATCTCCATTAACCCAATGAAAAAAATCATTATCAACAAAATTTTTGATATTATAAGAATGAAAAATTTCACCGTTTAAAATTCTTCTCATTTCATCATCTTCAATAAAATCATCATTTGAGACAACTGCATAAGCCAACATTTTGGCGAAAATGCTTAGATATGTGTGTATTAAGAAAATACCTTCGGTTGCTTCAAACGAGCCATAGGCAATGCTTAGAAATTTATACCATTGTTCGTAAGAAACCTGTACATTACCAAATTTTTTTGCTTCATTGAACCATTTATCCATCTCACGGTAAGATTCAATAAATACATTGCTTTGATTTCCAAAGGACTCTTCAATACTTTTAAGAGTAGCTTTTTGTTTTTCTTCTTTGAATAAAAATCTGTCAAGCCAATAAAAAAACTCACCAAAATTTTCTTCATTTAAAGTAAAAGATGCACTTTCAACTTCATTTAAAATAAGTTCGTGCTCTTTTAAAACATCAAATTTGTCAAGACAGCTTATATCGGGTGCTAAAACTTTCCAATTAATAAAATCAGAAGATATCAGTGTAAAATTATAGCCTTCGCCGGAATTAAATTGACCTAAAAGATAACCGGCTAATTGTTCTTTTGCATGTTTGTATGTTCGTTTTAAATCATTTTCAAATTCAATAATTATATTATTGTACAAAGTATCTGCGCTACCTTTATGTAATTTGTCTTTTCTGGGAATATTTAGGACAGTTGTTTCTGCTCCTAATGTAATTTTGTCTATAATTTTTTGGATTTCTTCATTGCTTGAATATAATCTGTTTAATAAATCTTTGAATGCTTCTTTTTTCGTTAATTCTTTATTAGAAGATTTTATTTTTTCGAAGTATAGTCTGATATTATCTGTTTTGTCTTTTGATGACATATTTAGTTAGTTTGAAATTGTTTACAAATTTATAAACTTTCTTTTAATCTATATTTAAAATTTTTCAACAAATTGTAAAAAAAACATTTTAAAATCGTATTTTAGCAATAATTTTGAACAGAACATGAAAAAAGCTGAAAAAAAAAGACAGAAAAAAAGTCGTAGAAATTATTTCTGAATCAATGCAAGAAAATCCGGGCATTTGCTGGATGTTTAAAAAATGGGGAAATATAAAAAAGCATATAAAAAATCTTGCAGATTATGCTTTTATAAAGTCATTTGTGAGAGATGGAGTATTCATTTCTTCTGACGAAAAAGGTGTTGCTTTGTGTTTCAGGTATGACAAAAAAAAAAATTTTCTTTTTGGGAATATTTCTATCGGGTAATATATGCCATAAAATCAATCAATTTGAAAGTTTTACCTAAAATTCTAAAATTAGAATCATTTAAAATTAAAAACCGCCCCGAAAATGGATAATATTTGTATTTCTGGTTTTTTTGTGTTTTGAAAGACAGCAAAAAAGGAGGTTTTGAATTAAAAAATGCAATTTACATACAGGCAATTGAAGAAAATATTCCGATTTTTGCTGAAACATCACTTGAAAGGACAAAACTAATTTATCCTAAATTGAAGTTTTAAGTTAATAATCATGTAATTAAAATTTTGTAAATAACTTTTATTTAATTACTTTTGTGCCAAAATATGATTATTA
>DYKL01000213.1 GCA_020722645.1 Acetofilamentum sp.
TTATTTTCATTCTATTGGTGTGAGAACTTTAAGGTTCTCATGGGGGTTTCTTCTGAAAAAATATCAATCCCTTGTTGATGTCTCGGAATGTTAGAAATTGCTTTTAAGCTTTTTTCCGAGCCATATACTTCCCTAAAATTGAAAGGTTTTCCTGATTCGTAATTATACCAGCCCCTAATAACTGCATAACTGATGATATCGTCTGAGGCTCTGTAATTTGCTGAATCTTTCAAATCTATTTCACCGATAGTATAGTAATTGGGAATAATTGCGATTTCGTCATCAGGGACACGTTGTGCCACCCATCTTTTACCCTGAACGACCGAAAACAGCCAGACATTATAAGCATCTGCTATAATATATGTTCTGCCCGAATTTCCATATCCGTATTTTTCAACCAGATTACCTGCAAATAAAACCGCTTCTAAAGAATTATGAGTTCTTTCGGCAATTATTCTTCTGAAATCGTAAGTTAATACTCCTTTTGCTGTGTCTTCTTTTGATTGACAAGCATTAGAACAAATCGTAACACCCCATTCGTTCATAAAAAAATCGCCGAAATTTACCTGAGTTGTTTCAATCCACAATAATTCATAAGTTTTATCAGTTACCGGAATTTCAAAACCGGTAGAAAGTTTGTAAACTCTGTCTTTTTGATTTGTAGCCGGTACTTTGTACAAATTAACAATCATATCTCCAAAATCGTCTTCATTGTGTCCGATAATAACACAACCGGTAGTCGTTGCTTTTCTGCCTGCAACAATTGTGTAGCAGTTTAAATCTTCGGTGTTTTGCGAATAAACCGTAACCGAAATTATTACTGAAACCAAAATCAATAAAAATTTCATAAATATTTTTTTAAAACCTTAAATCCGCAAGTCTTTTCGTAAGTGGTTGCAGGTGAAAACACCTGCAACATGTAGTTTGCACCAGTCAGGTGTTTTCACCTGGCTGAATTTCAGATATATAAGTATGGACTTACGGATTTAAGGTAAAAAATTAAAGTCTATTTTTTTCAAAAATAGAAAAATAAAAAAGTAAAAATGTATTTTTGTAGAAATTTAATTTTTATAAAATGAAAAGATTTTTTTTAATAATAATGTTTTTCATATTCGTATTTGAACTTGATGCACAAGTTGAAGATTTATCTGTACAAAAAAATATTTTTTATCAGGACGAATATTCAATAGGTTTCAAACTCAATAATAATGGTTGGGGAATGGATTTCCGAAAAGGATTCGGTATTAATCCCCATAAAAAGAAAATGTACGAAATAGGATTTAATATAATTAAACACCCCAAAGAATATAAATTTTCAAGTGTTCATTCTTTTTCATCGTTTGTTTACGGGAAAATGAACTCTGTTATGGATTTAAAAGTCGGCTATGGACATCAGTTTGTATTATACGACAAAAAAGAAGTGGGAACCACCGAAATAAGACTTTTTTATTTTGTCGGGGCAGATATAGCTGTTTTAAAACCAATTTACTATATAGTTATAGTAGATATGTCCACAAATCCATATACTAAAACAACAGAAAAATACAAACCATCACACCAACCACTTTTAATAGACAAAAAAGCAAGTTTTGCAAAAGGCTTAGATGAAATTAAAATTAATCCCGGTTTATATTTCAAAGTTGGCACAAGTTTTGAGCATAGTAAACAAGTAAAATACATCAGAAGTCTTGAACTTGGAATAGAAGTTTATGCTTTTTTGAAGAGGCTCGAGATAATGGCACAAATCGACAATCCAAGAGTTATTGTATCTGTTTTTGCAAGTTACAGAATGGGTTCAATAATTTATAACAAAAAAAACAAGGACAAAAAAGACTTGAATTTTTAATTTTAACCAAGAAAATAATGATAATTGTTGTTTCACCTGCGAAAAAGCTCGACTTTAAAACCAAAACCGATTTAGATATTAAAACACAACCTGTATTAACCGAACATTCTGCTTTGTTAATAGAGGAATTGCGCAAGTGTTCAATCGAAGATATGACTAAATTGATGAATATCAGTTATGGTTTAGCCGAAGAAAATATCGAAAGAATTATTGAATGGGATAAAAAAATAAATAATAAATCCAAACAAGCTGTTATGGCTTTTAATGGAGATGTTTATGCCGGTCTGAATACCAAAACTTTTACCAAAGACGATTTTGAGCTTGCTCAAAAAAAATTAAGAATAATTTCAGGTTTGTACGGAATTCTTAAACCCTGCGATATGATTATGGCATACAGACTTCCAATGGGTACAAAATTGGCTAATGAAAGAGGCAAAAATTTATATGAATTCTGGGGCGACATTATTACCAACGAAATTAATAAAACTTTATCAGAAAATAAAACAAATATTCTTGTTAATTTAGCATCAAACGAATATTTTAAAGCAATAAATACAGATAAATTAGGTGGTGACGTTGTTGATATTTTGTTTAAAGAAAACAAAAAAAATGTTTACAGAGTAGTCAGTTTTTATGCTAAAAAAGCAAGGGGTTTGATGGCTAGATATATTATTAAAAATAAGTTGAAAAATATTGAAGATTTAAAAAGTTTTAATTTAGATAATTATACTTTCGACAGTTCCCAATCCAGCAAGAATAAGTTAGTTTTTGTCAGATAAACATAAAATAATAAAACTCATTTTGGGGTTTTATTATTTTTTTTCTATTTTTGCTTGCCAAACATTACTGTAAAATTTTTTTATGAAACGTATTTTAGTAATTGAAAGAGATTTTATTCCCGGAATTATTCTTGATAAAGAACAAGGAGTTTTTGAAATTACCGGAAAAGCTTGTCCTGAAAACTTAGATGAATTTTATGACCCGATTTTCAGATGGTTAGATGAATATGCAAACGACCCTAATCCTAATACTGTGTTTCATATAAGGCTTGTTTACTATAATACTGCATCTTCAAAAGCTTTGCTTAAAATTATGCAGAAACTCGAAAATATCCACAAAAGCGGTTATGATGTTCTTATTAAATGGTATTACGAAGCCGACGACGAAGAATTGCTTATTGCCGGCGAAGATTATGCCGAATTAATTAAAGTTCCTTTTGAATTTGTTCCCAGAAGTTAGTTGATTGTTTGTTAATTATGTTAAAAAAAATTGCCTTTCTGCTTTTATTCATAAGCACACATTATATTATTTTATCTCAGAATAATCCCGAAAAACCTACTCTTGTTGTTGGTATTGTTGTTGAACAGATGCGTTATGACTTTATCTACAAATACTGGGACAAACTCGGCGATTCGGGTTTCAAAAAGATTATAAATCAAGGAACATATTGCCAGAATACTCATTATGAGTACCTTAACATTAATTCTGCCTCCGGATACGCAACAATTGCTTGTGGTAGCTACCCTTCGCAACACGGAATTATTTATTCGCAATGGTTTGACAGAATTCAACGAAAAGAAATTTACTGTATCGAAGATAAAAACGTTAAACCGGTTGCTACTAATTTTGAAAGTGGTAAATCTCCAAAAAATTTAAGTTCAACTACCTGGACCGACCAACTTAGAATTGCTTCCTACAAAATGTCGAAAGTTTATACTGTTGGTTTCAACGATTACGCAAGCGTATTAACAGGCGGTAAACTCGCAAATACTGCTTTTTGGTTTGATGAAAACACAGGTAGATGGGTTACATCATCTTATTACATTGATTCTCTGGAAGAATGGACTAAAAGTTTTAACGAAAAAGAATTTCCCGACGTATATCTCGGAAGAACATGGAATACTACATTACCGATGAACAAATACACCGAAAGCCTTTCTGATGCTACTTCTTATGAAAAAGGTATTGGTGGACAAAACACTTTCCCTTATGATTTAACAGTTTTAAAAAGTAAATTCAGCAATTATTCGATTCTTAAATATACTCCATTTTCTAATTCTCTTACAAAAGATTTTGCAATTAATCTTATAATGAGCCAATATCTTGGCAAAGACCCTTATACTGATGTAATTTATATTAACTTTGCTGCTACTTCGTATATTGCAGATGTGTTTGGTATTCAGTCGGTTGAGTTTGAAGATGCTATTATAAAATTAGACAAAGACATTGCCCATCTTTTGGCGGCGGTTGATGATTATGTGGGGATTGAAAATACACTGTTTTTTGTTACTTCCGATATGGGTGCCTGCGAAAATAAACAGTGGCTTGAAGATATTAACATCGAAACCGGCTTTTTCAATTTTAAAAGAACTAATGTTGTTCTTAACAGCTATATCAGGGCTATTTACGGTATGGGTAACTGGATAGAAGGCTTCTATAACAACGAAATTTATTTTAACCATTTTGATATTGACAAACAAAATATTTCTTTGTCAGAGTTTCAGCAGAAGGCAGCACAGATGTTTGCTAATTTTACGGGCGTTACGACAGTTGTTGCTACCGAAAGTGTTATGAAGGGTACGTTTTCGGAAGGAATAATGAAACAGGCTCAGAACAGCTATTTTCAGGAACGCTCCGGCGATTTGTTTGTTGTGCTTGATTTCGGCTGGCGTTTTGAATACACCGAACCGCAAGGTTTATGCGATTGCAACTCTGCTTATAACGAAAATTCTCACGTTCCTTTGATATTATACGGCTGGAAAATACCCCAACAAAAGATTTTACGAAAAATTTCGGCTGATGATCTGGCTGTTACCTTGTCATTTTTACTGAATATTCCGCTCCCGAGCAAAAGCACCGGCGACCCTATTGTTGAGGTGTTTTAAAGATTATTGTTCAATATTTTTCAACACTTCTTTGAATTTTGCCAAGCCTTCTTCGATGTTTTCTATTATTTCAGCTGCAAATTCGTCGGGTTCGGGCAGGTTTTCCAAATCGAGCATACTGTCGTCTTTGAGCCAGAATATGTCGAGATTAGTTTTGTCGCGTTCGAGTATTTCGGCGTAGGTGTATTTTCGCCAGCGTCCTTCGGGATTTGTTTTGGAGTAGAGTTCTGTGCGTTTGTGAATATTTTTGGAGTTGTAACATTTTATAAAATCCTCTAAATCAGCAAATTTCAAAGGATTTTCTTTTAAAGTAAAATTAACATTTGTACGTAAATCGTAGAACCAAACTTCTTTTGTCCACGCCTCTTTTTGTGCTGGTTTGCGTTCAAAAAACAAAATATTTGCTTTAACGCCCTGTGCATAAAAAATTCCTGTCGGTAATCTTAAAATTGTGTGCAAATTGCATAATTTCATCAATTCCTTGCGGATAGTTTCACCGGCACCACCCTCAAAAAGAACATTATCAGGCACAACTACGGCTGCCTTGCCGTTTTCTTTGAGCAATGTGTAAATATGCTGAACAAAATTAAGTTGTTTGTTACTTGTAGTTTTCCAGAAGTCCTGTCGGTTGTACGATTGGTCTTGTTTTTTTTCTTCGCCGTTTTCGTTGGTTATGGTCAGTGAACTTTTTTTGCCGAAAGGCGGATTAGTCAGCACATAATCAAAGCGTTGCGAAGGTTCTGAAAGCAGGGCATCGTTGATGGAAATTGAAGTATCGCCGTCGATGTCGCCAATGTTGTGCAAAAAGAGGTTCATCAGGCACAAGCGGCGTGTGTTTGCGACTATTTCGTTGCCGTAGAATGTTTTATTTCTGAGAAATTCGCGTTGGTCTTTGTCGAGTTTGTTAATTTTTTCGATATAATCGTAGGCAGCAAGGATAAAACCACCCGTTCCGCAAGCAGGGTCAATTATGGTTTTGTTGGGTTGCGGTTCAATACATTCAACCATTGCTTTTATCAATGCACGTGGCGTAAAATACTGACCTGCACCGCTTTTGGTGTCTTCGGCGTTTTTTTCCAAAAGACCTTCGTAAATTTCACCTTTAACGTCTGTGCCGAGCGATACCCAGTTTTGTTTGTCAATCATATCTATGAGTTTCGACAACATAGCCGGATTTTGAATTTTGTTCTGCGACTTTACAAAAATCTGCCCAAGCATACCGCTCTGATTGCTAAGTGCTTTGAGTGTTGCAACGTAATGCTCTTCGAGTTCCGCTCCGTTTTTAGTTACAAGACTTTGCCAACTGTATTCTTCGGGAATGGGTAAAATGCGTTTGTAGGGCGGTTTGGTGAACTCATCTGCCATTTTCAGAAACAACAAATAAGTCAGTTGCTCTAAATAATCGCCGTAGCTGACGCCGTCATCACGCAAAATATTGCAAAAACTCCATACCTTTTGAACTACATTGTTCGATTTGTTTTCTATCATAATTTTTTATTTTTGAACCTTTTTTTGAACCACATAGGCACATAGGGCACATAGTTTTTTCTTCCTATGTTTTCTATGTTTCT
>DYKL01000214.1 GCA_020722645.1 Acetofilamentum sp.
CTTCACGGATTTGAAAATATTAGCCATGTTTGTTTTTACACTAATCTTTCAGATAATTAAATTTACTTTGAAAACAAAAATTTTAGGAGTTCCACATTTTCTTTGTCTTTCTTGTATGCCCTATTTCCAGACACGAACGCCCAGAGTAATAACAATACAGATATTATAGTAATTAACAAACCTGCAGCAGACATAGTAACTTCCCTTATTTTTTCTTCTTCAATTTTGCTTTTTTCGGTTTTATAGAATATTACCTCTACATTTTTATTATCACCTCCAATTTTTTCTCTTTTATCTATAATCTCCGCATAACAATTTATTACCTCATCATATTTTTCATTTTTTCCAAAAAGGTCAATAAATAACAATTTTGAAATTTCGCCCTTTAAGGTATTTATTTTTGCCTTATTTTGTTCTATTGAAATATTATATGAGTTAATTTTGTCATTTACTTCATTGATTGTATTGCTTATCTCGTCTTTATTTTCACAACTAATTTTTTCACATAAATCTAACGCCTTATTGTATTGTTCTACTGATGATAACATATTGTTATCTTTTGTTTTGTCTCCTTTATTTTTAAAATGATTCAGAAGGTCGCCAACTATATTCTTAAAATATACATCTACATTTTTTTCAATATCTGTTATTTCGGTTCTATACTTCCTATATTTACTATTGCTTTTTAAACCCCTTATTGAATTTTCTTGTGAAATCATCTTTTCTACTTCTTTGTACGCTTCATCGTAATCGTTAACATTAGTTTTGTTTTTGATTTTTTGAGCGGATGTTAGAAATGAAAATACATAAGAAGAGATAAAATCACTGCTACTTATATCTGCCCGTATTTTTTCTAGTAAGGTTATTGTCGATGAAATTATGTTTTTCTCATAATCGTTGGTAGCATACTTCAATTTACTTTCCAATTCTTTTATTGTATCTGTTATGGAGACATCCGGCAAAATAAATTTTATATTGAGAGTTTTCTCTCCCGCATAATTTGTAGTTATTTTACCCTCACAGATATATTCTCCTGTTCCGTATTCCTTATTGGTATTTATACTGATAGAAACATCATTTGAATTTCCCTGCCTTATATAACCATTAATTCCACTAAATTGTACCCAGTTTTTTAATCTGTCAAACGATTCTTCTCTACCTTGTTTTGTTGTTCTTTTACATTTAGTTAATGAAATTCCTAATCCTTCTATAGGGGTATATCCGTCTGTCTCAGAAATTCTAAATTTTTCTCCTTCCTTGTTTCCAGGGTCAATAATATAAGTAAAGTTTGTTTTGTTAACACTCATTTTGGGAAAAGGAATTTCAAAGTTAAATTTGTAAATACGGCTACCTCTATCTATATAGTCATTGCTGAGAGTTACCCCGCCATTATATTTACCAGGTATGACATTTCTTTCCGGAACAGTAACTCTTATTGTTATGGGTGGTGCTTCTCCTCCGGCATCAATGTTAGAAATGTGATTAATTCCTTCTACATTCATCCAATTTGGAAATCCACTGATACGCACGGAAATTTTTCCGGTACCTTTATAGCCCATTGTTTCTTTTATTTTGAGAATACTTTCATAACTATTCCCTGCCTTTAACCTATCTTTTATATCTGACTTAATTAGATCTATGTTTACTTCAACAGGATAAATCACCCTGACACTAAAACTTATTGTTTTTTCCCCTGCATTTTCGGATGTTATCTTTATGTAACCCTGATATGTTTTTTCCTGCGCTGTTTCAGGAATTTCTATTCTAACAGCAATCTCGCTGCTTTTTGTCAATGCTGGAATTGAGGAAATATCTGTTTGTGAAACAGTTGTCCATGAACTTAAGTCCCCACTTTTTGTTATTTTTACATTCTGCATTGGCAATAATCCATCATTTTTTATAGTAAAGGATTTTTCTCCGAGTGCATAAGTTACCTGTGAGCCCTTTGGTTTATCAAATTTCACTAAAAAACTCTCTTTAATAGTATTATCAGTTATAGTAAGAACCGGTTGTTTTGAATATACATGAAATTTAAGGATTGATTCATCAGAAGAATCATAGTCCTCAATTATTACACTTACATTATTCATTATTTCTACTTTGCAATCCACTTCACTACCAGAAGAAAATTGTTTTGTATTTATCGTATGTGAAGATGCTAATAAATAATTATCCGAAAATGTTTCACCATTACATATTACTCTGACTTTTGTAGGAGTATCAGTATTTATATAGAATTTTACAAAATCCTCATTAGAAACATCCTGGTTTTCAGCAGGACTTCTTTGAATTGTCGCATCTGCAAAAGAAATCGGAAAAAGCAGGAATAGTAAGATTACAAAGACCAATGAAAATTTAAATATTTTTATTCTGCGATTATTCTGTGTTGAAAACATCTTTTAAATTTTAAAATTTTAGAGATAAAATTAAAAAGGAAAATGATTATAGTGAATCTATCAACATTTTACACCCAATACACGATTTATTAATCTGCTTCAAAAGTGTAAAAAGTCAGCGGATTGACTATAATAACTTTTTCCTTTAAAATACACGAAAATAGTTCCAAAAGGTTACATGTAATTTTCAGCACCGGTTCCGCTTCCGCCTGGTTCTATATTTGGTGGTTGCTGCCTGTAATCGTCTTTTCTTTCTGTAACCTGCTCTTTTGATGCTGCTTCATCTACAACGTTTTTTATTTCTTTTATCCTTCCTTCCATATTGTCAATGTGATATCGCAATTGCTCAATTCCATCTTTTAATTTATTGTATGAATTATTAATTTCCTTAATATATGTTTGTGCTTCGTCCTTTTTTCTTATAACAAGTGAGTCCTTTTCTTCTATAGAGTTAATAGAATTTTCAATATCATTTATTGCAAGTGACAACGCCTTTGAAATAAGCATCTCATATATCTTATTGGACATCTCTTTTACATCATCTATCCTTGTTTCATTTGCCATCTTTCGCATATTTTCAAATATTCTCGGATCAAGCGAGGGTATTCGTGACGCTTCTAATTGAGATGATAGTGTTTTTATCATTTCTACGCTATTTGAGAAATCATTGTTTGTTTTGTTGACATTCTTTGATGTCTCATCAAGCACCTTTTGTATTCGTTCAAGATTTATCACGACTCCCGAAAGTTTTTCTTTTTCTATTTTTGTTCCTTCGGTTAATTGTTTAAAATTATTTGTCTTTATCTCCAAATTATTTAAAGTTGTAGTTATATTCTTAATCAGAACTCTAACCATTGCCAGAGTTGGCGGAAGCTGGTACCATTTTTCTTCGGAAGATAACATCTGATAATTTTTCCAAAAATTCAATATCTCCCGATTCGTTCCCTTTAGGTTTGTTGAATCAACTATTTTTCCGGCCAACCTTTGATAATCATCATAAGTTATAAAAAATATCGAATGATGCTCAATTCTTGAATCCATTGGGGTGCTATAATACATGTCTTTGTATTTGTTCATAGTACGTAATCTGGACGGCTTTCCGGGGGCAATAGGTGCAAACGAAATTCCAAATAACAATCCGTAAATTATAAATTCATAAGGGCTTGGTGCAGTAAGCAATTTAACCTCTGCTTTAGAAGCAACATACTCCATCGCCTTTGCTTTTAGATCTTCTATTTGTAATTTTTCGCTTATTATGTTTCGCGAGTCGCTTGAAACGAGTGCAAGGTAAAAATTACATTTTGTGGTTTCAACTATCGGATGTCTATTTTTATCTTCGGATAGTAAGCTATAGTTTTTGATTTCTCTAAGTTCTTCAGGACTTAAACCTGCTCCGGATGCTGCTGTATTTGAATGCTCATAATCCAGTAACGGATTAAATAAAGCATTTGCATTTGATATCGGGTTATGCGTAAGATCAAGATATTCGTTTTCTCTATTGAGATATTGCATAATCTTTATAAAGCAGCTATTTTCAATTTTTCCTTTTAATTTATTAATCTCGTCATTGCTCAATTCAATTGTTCTACTTCTCAGGGTGCTAAAACCGGTATTTAGCTCTTTCGATGTTGTTTCTATTTCTTTTTCTGTTTTTTCAATTTCTTTTTGTAATTCGGATAATTTTTGCTTACAATCGGGAATCTTTCTTGTTTCTAATGCATAAATTTTTTCTTCTATTCTCTTTTTACTGCTTTTTTCGCTTTCTAACTTATCTTTTATTGTCTTTATCTTTGATGAATGTAGTTTGGAAAAGATATCTTTTTCTGTTTGCTTTAATTTTTCCTCAAGATTTTTTATCAGACCTTCCTCTTTTTCAATCTCATCTTTCAAATTTTGTAAGTTGTCCTTTTCTTCTTCGTATTCATCCCATGCAGTATTGTATATTTCATTTTGTTCTTTCAACATATCTGACAGTGCGTAAAACCATTTAAGTTTTCTATATGGAAATATAATTCTATAATATGAAAATGTTGAAAAATTGTGTACCCCTGTTGTGTAAGTAGAAAAATCAGCAATATCAAATGCACCTTTTTTCCCTGATACCTTCATTGTTTCCTGCGGAACAAAGTTCATATGCCTGATAAAATCAGCTATTGTAGGGGTAAATCTTTCCTGTGCTTCAGGACGATCACCTATTTCTTTTCTGTCTGCTATAAATAATGCATTAAATATAAGTTTATTGGAAGATAAAAGAAAATGCAATTCATTTAACAATCCATAAGCATTTGCCAATTGAAATGATTCGTGAGGAAGCGGCAAGGTAACAATCCCTACCATCATTAAACTATCAGCTCTAAGTTCACGAGAGTCATTTCTGATCATCATTGCAAGATCCGGAAACATTCCTGATCCGGTTCCTCCACCTGCGGCGGTTAGTATAGTAATAAAAAAATTTGTTCTTCCTGTTTCTTCAACAAGTCGTGTTGCCCTTTTTTTTATTGATTCTAATATTTTGCCCTTATTAATAAAAAAATATTCTTTTCCGGCAATTCTCCGCATTCCTGCTCCACTCTCACTTGGCCAATATTTCTCCTCTAAGCATGCTCCAAACGCCTGCTGACACATCGCTCTGGCTGGAGGCCTAAGTTCCATATGAAATATAGATGGATTTATGTTTGATGGCGGAGGGTTTGTATCTATGGCAATGATACTTACTCCTTTTTTTAACAATTCTCTTTCTTCCTCTTTAATATCTGCTGTTCTTGAAGAATCTCCTTCTATCACTCTTTGCTTTGGTTTTATTCCTAACTTTTTTAATTCGTCTATTTGTTTCTCTATATCATCTTTTACATCAAAATAATCAACATCCGGACTTTTAAGTTTTTCAATATTTTTTTGTAAAGCGTCTATTATTTCTTCTATTCTCTTTCTCTTTTCATCATATTTCTCTAAATTCTTTATCTCTTCTTTTGCAGTATCTATCCATCTTTCTATTGATTCAATAATGTCTTTCTTTTCTTTTTTAATTTCACCTTCTTTTTGCATTAAGTTAACTATCTCATTTCCTATTTCTGTTGCAGCGCCGCCCAAACAGATAACTATTCTATTGGTCTCAGGTTTGTTGGTTATTGTATCCATTTTTAATTTTTAAATTATAGGTTTATGCTCTTTCATGACTATCGGCTATTGACCGAATTAAATGTCATTACCTGCACAAATTTTATTCACAAAATAGTGAATGTTAATTTGGTTTTGCATCTACTTTGCAGCCGATACTCATGTATTTAAAAATTTTAAAGATTCTTATCAATAGGTTTTTCACTTCTTATTACCCTAAGTTTCTCGCTACCGCGCGAAGATTCATCACTAATCTTTTTTATTTTATCTTCAATTTTTTTTGCAACTTCTTCATTTTTCTTTATTCCTATATCGTTTTTATCAAGATCTTCTATTTTTTTATTATTTGCAAAAAATGCTATCAGGACACCAATTACAATAAACACCCCTCCGACTATGGCCCCTGCATTTAACAACTTCATCAGTGATGCTCCATTTTCTATAACTTGTGTATAGACCAACAAATACAATATAAGTCCTACTCCAAGCAAAATACCTCCAACTACAATTAATGAGAACCCCATTTTATACACTCCATTCCAAAATTCAATTGTAATTTCTTCTTTTATACTCCTTTTTAATTCCCAATATACTAGTGCTATTCCGACAATAATAAGAATAACTGATAATATGCTCCAAATACTATCATATATTAAATATTCTTTTTTATCCAAAAAACTGGTAAGTTTTGCAATTAACCATATTCCTGCAACTAAAATTCCAAACCCAAGTATTGCTACGCCT
>DYKL01000215.1 GCA_020722645.1 Acetofilamentum sp.
GAATATCAGTAATTTGAGATTGTAGTGTGAAATTTTCAATTAAAGTTAGGTATATAAAATAAGATTATTATTTGCACCGGAGTATAAAAATTGAACAAATACCTAAAATTTCAAATTTTTCGTTTCAAAAAAATTGCTAATTTGAAAAAATTGACAGAAAACAGCTACTTTATTAACAGACTCTAATTATGAAAAAAGTCTTATGAGAAAGGATTGTTTTATTGGTATTTAATCAGAATTAATTTTTTAGTAAAAAGATTTTTTTCTGATATTAAATGTACAATTATCATACCCGAAAAATCAATTTCAATTTCTTTTTTGTTATCCGATAAATTGTAATTTTCGTATATACATCGACCGTCAGTTGTGTAAATTTTAATATCGTAATTGCTTTCCTGATTGTTATTTATGAAAATTTTGTTTGAAAATGAATATATTGAAAAGTTGTTGTAAATATTTTCAGAATTAACAAAATCACCTGTTGTAAATGATAAAATATCGCAAGATTCTGCTTCAATTTCGCCAAAAACAGGTACAATTTGCCAAAAATATGTTGTATTTGCTGATAAATTTTCAACTTCATAGGTATTTGTATTTCCTGTATTTACGCCGTTTAAGAAATTTGTAGGAGGATTGTCTGTTCCTAAATATAGAAGATAATCGTTTGCAGGTTGAGATAAATACCATTCAAAAATAGTATCTTTAGGTACATTTGTTTGATTATTTGAAGGATATACGGCATCGGTACAAGTCAGAGGATTTGTTTCAGATGAAAAACCAATATTATCAAAATAATGAGCCATAGTATAAACTGAAGTTGTTGAGTAACTATGAATAGCCAAAGTAACAATTTGACCGGCATAATCGGATAAATCATAACTGTAAGTAGTCCATTCACCCGGAATATAAAAATAATTTTGCAAAGTTAAATCAAAATCCGAAACAGTTGAACCTGCACTTGTAGATAGCATAACTCTTATTTGACCGGGACCATTTAATGCGTCTTCGGAACGTGCAATGAAAGTAAAAACATCATTTGGCATAACATAAACAGGATTTGTAATCAGCCAATCATCATAGCCGGTACAATCCCAGTTTTCTTGCACCTGAAAAGAATATTCACCCTCAAAAGTTCTGTCTTCCCAATACGGGCGCCAAGTATAAAGGTCATTTCCAACATTTATAACTGTAAAATAATCCTGCATTGTAAGCATTGAATTTATAGGATAAACAGTAACTGCCGAGTTTGTCAAAACAGGTAATAAAATATTTCCTCCGTTAGTAAATAATTTGATTGTATCGTACAAAATTCCCTGAGTTTGTGGTTTAATTTTAAATTCAATATCTTCTTCATCGGTAATTTCAAAAGATTCAGGACCGCTTATAAAATCAGGATAATCGGCATTTAATAATTCCAATGTTCCAAATCCCTGATTTTTTATATTTAAGTTAAAAGATAATGAATCATTTACAGAACAAATCGGAAGATGCAGGTCGTTGGGTTGAGCATAAGCACCGGGAATTGCATCTAATTCTTCAATTGTAACATCATCAAGCATGATGTTGAATTCGGCTGGTTCGCTGTATGCATGAAAAGCAACGTAATAAATACCGTCAGTTTCCGGTTTCATATAGCAGGTACCTTGTTTATAGCCATAAGTGTTAATATTTTGATTATCCCAAATTTGATTTGTCATTCCTGCAATTGTCTGTTCAGTACCGAATTTTACTTCCATATATTCATAAGCACCTTGTGCCAGAGTATTGTAATAAAATGTGATTTTATATAGTTTATCAGCCGAAACTAATAAAGAATCAGAAACAAACCAACTGTCTTTTGGATTAACTGAGTTTAATGAAATAGATAAAAAACCGAAAGAACCTTCATTTCCGTTTCCGGCAGTATTATAAGCGGGATGCCATGAATTCATACCTGAATTAGTGCCTCCTTCAAGTACTATCCAGCCATCTGGGAGATTTAAATTAGGGTCTTCAAAATCAAGATATATTGTCTGAAAAACTTGTCCGAAAATAGCAGAATAGAATAAAAACATGATTGTTAAAATTGAGTAAACTTTCTTCATTTTGCTTAAAATTTAAGATTACGTTTACAATATTAAGCAAATATTTTTTTTCAAAACATAAATGTTTGTCCGAATTTATTTATTCGGACAGATTTATAAATTAAGATACTTTAATTTATTAAAAATCAATTTATTACAATAATTCGTTAATTTTTCAATTAGTGTCATCCTGAGTGATAACGAAGGAAGCAAATTATTGATTTTCAATCAATTACTAATTTGTTACACGTACAAAATCAATTTGCTGAATATTAACGAATTACTTCAAAATATACCGAACTATTGTATATAAATTCAAATAATTAAATTATGTTTATATTTTTCTGATAAAAATGTAAAAAATCAGGATACTTTATTTTAATCATAAGAAAACACTTGAATTTGTATAAAAATTAAGATAAAGTATCTGATTTATAATTTATTATAGAGGAATATTTCCGTGTTTACGTGAAAGATTTTTTTGATTTTTATTTTTAGTCATTAACAAAGCCTGAATTATTTTTTTTCTGGTTTCTCTGGGATAAATAATTTCGTCTATGTAACCCACTTCTGCTGCTTTGTATGGATTAGCGAATTTATCCTTATATTCATCTTGAATTTTTTTCAGTTCTTCCGTGTCGGTAATGTTTTTGTATAAAATTTTAACGGCACCTTCAACACCCATAACCGCAATTTCAGCCATTGGATAAGCAAAATTATAGTCAGCTCCAATATGTTTGCTGTTCATAACATCATAAGCACCACCATAAGCTTTACGAGTAATCAATGTAATTTTTGGAACAGTTGCTTCTGCAAAGGCATAAAGCAATTTTGCACCGTGTTTTATAATTCCACCGAATTCCTGAGCCGTACCCGGAAGAAATCCCGGAACATCTTCCAGAACAACAAGCGGAATATTAAATGCATCGCAAAATCTTACAAAACGTGCAGCTTTTATCGAAGCATTTATATCAAGCACACCTGCAAGATATGCCGGTTGATTAGCCACAAATCCGACACTTTTGCCACCCATTCGTCCAAATCCTACAACTATATTCTGAGCATAAAAAGATTGAATTTCGTAGAAAATTTCATCGTCAACTATTTTGTTTATAATATCTTTAATGTCATAAGGTTTATTTGAATCTTCGGGAATAATTCTGTCAAGCGATTCGTCGATACGGTCAGAGGGGTCGTTTGTATATCTCAGAGGTGTTTCTTCTTTGTTGTTTTGAGGTATAAAACTGACAAGTTCTCTAATCATTGATAAAGCCTGTTCTTCGTTTTCAGCCATAAGGTGAGCCACGCCACTTTTGGAATTATGAGTTAATGCACCACCAAGTTCTTCTTTTGTTACATCTTCGTGAGTTACTGTTTTTATAACTTCCGGTCCGGTAACAAACATATAACTTGTGTCTTTTGTCATTAAGATAAAATCCGTAATTGCAGGAGAATAAACAGCTCCACCGGCACAAGGACCCAAAATTGCAGAAATTTGAGGAATGACACCTGATGAAATAACATTTCTGTAAAAAATATCTGCATATCCGGCAAGACTTTCAACACCTTCCTGAATTCTTGCACCACCGGAATCGTTCAAACCGATAACAGGTGCACCCATTTTTAATGCCAAATCCATTATTTTTACAATTTTATTGGCATTTGTACGACTAAGAGAACCTCCAAAAACAGTAAAATCCTGCGAAAAAACAAAAATCAGTCTTCCGTCAATTTTTCCGTAACCCGTAACAAATCCATCACCTAAAATTTTTTGTTCGCCAATTCCGAAATCAACAGATTTATGAACCACAAATTTGTCCATTTCAACAAAAGAATCTTTGTCCATCAGTATTTCAATTCTTTCTCTGGCTGTTAATCTGCCGTTTGATTTTTGTTTTTCTATTCGGTCTTTACCACCTCCCATTTCAGCGGCAATATTAAGGTCTTCAAATTTTTTGAATTTATCCTGTATATTCATTTTTTTGAGATTAAAATTTAAAAATTATTCTAAAATAACGAGCGGTTGGTTGCTTTCAATTGTATCGCCTTCTTTGACAAGTATTTTTTTGACGGTTTTATCATCAGATGATTTGTATTCGCTTTGCATTTTCATTGCTTCAACAATAATTACAGTTTCACCTGCTTTAACTTTATCACCTTCGTTAAAAAATATTTTAATAACCTTTCCGGGCATTGGAGTCTGTATAAGGTTTTTATTGTCTGTGTGTCCGAAAACAGCTCTTGTTTGGGCATATCTTGATTGGCAATCAGTAACCGTAGCTGTTAAGTTGTCGATACCGTGATTAATAAAATATTTTTTTGGATTATTTTCTGTCGCTGCAAGTTCTATGTTGTATGAATTTTGTGCCAGCAGCAATGAATATTCAAATGATGATGTTTGTTTTACGTCAACATTGTAAATTTTATCATTAACTTTAATAACAAGATTATTGCAGCTTTGCGAAAGCATTTCAACACGTCTGTTTTCATCAAATATATTTATATCAAGTTTCATGTGTTTTTATTTTTTTTGATTTGTAAATAATTAAAGTTCAATGTTTTAATTAAATTTTTTCCAGTTTGAATTTTGTTTAAATTCATTTGTAACAGTGTTGTTTTTTGCTCTGTTGAAATAATCCAAGTATATAGCAATTGCAGTAGCATCAAGTTTTTCCGAATTTTGAGTTTTAGGAATTTTCAAATCTTCGGAGTACATTTCAATAAATCGGGTATCGTATTTCCCTTCAATGAATTTTTGGTGTTTAAAAATTCTGTATAAATAAGGAATATTATGTTTCAGCCCTAAAATTCTGTATTCTAATAAGGCACGTCTCATTCTTTCAACTGCATCATTTCGGTCTTTTCCTGCAACTATAAGTTTTGCAATCATAGGGTCGTAATTCATAGGAATTGTAAACCCGCTGTAAACATAGCCGTCAACTCTGATACCTATTCCGCTGGGTTCTTTGATGTTTAAAATTTTACCGGGACTGGGCATAAAATTATTGTCAGGGTCTTCAGCATAAATTCTGCATTCTATCGAGTGTCCTGTTTGTTTAACATCTTTTTGAGCAATTGTAAGTTTTTCACCGTAAGCAATTCTGATTTGTTCTTTAACAAGGTCAATTCCCGAAGTCATTTCAGTTATAGGATGTTCAACCTGTAAACGAGTGTTCATTTCAAGAAAATAAAAATTCAGATTATCGTCAACAAGAAATTCGATAGTTCCGGCACCTGAATAATTAACAGATTTGGCAGCAAGTACAGCCTGATTTCCCATAATTTGTCTAAGTTCGGCTGTCATAAGCGGAGAAGGAGTTTCCTCAATGACTTTCTGATGTCTTCTTTGAACCGAACATTCTCTTTCGTTGATATGAATTACATTTCCGTGTTTATCGGCAAGTATTTGAAATTCAATATGATGAGGCGAGTTTATATATTTTTCAAGATAAACAGTATCGTTCCCGAAAGCTGATTTTGCTTCACCCTTTGCCATTTTTACGGCGTTAAGTAAATCTTTTTCTTCGTGAACAAGTCTCATACCTTTTCCACCGCCTCCGGCAGATGCTTTTACCATAACCGGAAAGCCTATTTTACGGGCTTCTATTAAAATTTTTTCATCAGAAGAATCAGCATCCTGATAACCCGGAACAACATTAACACCTGATTTCATCATAGTTTTGCGGGCAGTTATTTTATCACCCATAGTTCTGATAGCATTTGCATCAGGTCCAATAAAAACAATACCTTCTTTTTTACAAAGTTCCGAAAAAGAAGCATTTTCAGATAAAAAACCATAGCCGGGATGAATGGCTTCGGCACCTGACTTTTTAGCAACTTCGATAAGTTTTTCTGCTACCAAATAACTTTCATTTGCAGATGATTTGCCGATATAATATGCTTCATCAGCAACTTTAACAGGCATTGATTCTCTGTCTGCATCGGAAAAAACTGCAACTGTTTGAATCCCCATTTCTCTTGCGGATCTGATAATTCGCAAAGCTATTTCACCACGATTTGCTATTAAGATTTTTTTAAACATAAAGCTAAATTTTCTTTACTTATTTTAATAGCCAAATATATACATCTTTTGATTACTTCAAAATTTTTTTTCAAATAGCAGGTATTTTTTTAACGGAACTTACTTTTAAAAAGCGTGGATTTACAGGGCTTTGCTTCTGATTTTTT
>DYKL01000216.1:0-5713 GCA_020722645.1 Acetofilamentum sp.
ATGAAAATAATTACAAATCAACGACTTACAAAATTATTTACACATGAAAAAAATTCTGATAACAGCTCTGCTTTTGTTTGCAATATTAATAGGTAAATCACAATATTACAATGGTTTACAGATAAGTTTCGGCAAAAACAGAATACAGTACAAACCATACAACTGGCGTTATTATTCGTACAGAAACTACGATGTTTATTTCTACGATAGAGGTGTTAATCTTGGCAAATACACCTTCGATTTGATTGGTGAGGTTATGAACGAATATGAAAAATACTTTTCTGTGGTTTACAACGAAAAGGTAATTTTTGTAGTTTACAACAAACTCAGCGATTTTAGACAAAGTAATGTAGGTTTGCAAACAGATAACAACGAGAATAACCTCGGAGGTACTTCTGAATTGGTCGATAATAAAATCTTTTTATATTACGAAGGCAATCATCAGGAATTTGAAAATCAAGTAAGAAAGTCAATAGCAAGATTATATATAAGGCAAATACTTTACGGTACTGCATTTACAGACAAACTAACCAATACAGCCCTGCTGAACGTTCCTGAATGGTTTGAAGAAGGTCTTGTATCTTATGTCGCTCAACCTTACGATGTTGAAGTCTTAAATCAGGTAAAAGATATGCTGCAAAATAAAAAGCATATTCATTTTAATCATCTAAGTGATATTGAAGCGGTCAGTATAGGGCATTCTTTCTGGTATTTTGTAGCCGACACATACAGCGATGATGTTATTTCAAATGTCCTGTATTTTGCAAAAATCAGTAAAAACATCAAAAATTCAGTGTATTTTGTTCTTGGAAAACCTTTAAATTACGTAACTCAGGAATGGCGGGATTATTACGAAAAAATTTTTGACATTTCAAATCTTAACTTACCTCCGCAGGAAAACGAAATTTTAAAAACAAAAAAAGGTAAAGTTTATCAAAACCTCAAAATTAGTCCCGACGGTAAAAACATTGCTTATGTTGAAAATAATTCAGGTAAATACAAAGTTTTTTTGTATAACATCGAAACTCAAAAGAAAATTAAACTTTTTAAAGAAGGTCAAAAACTCGAACAGATTACAGATTACTCTTATCCATACTTAGCTTGGAATAAAAGCGGGAAAATATTAGCTTTTACAACAGAAGATGAAAGCATTGTAACTTTGTGGACTTATAATATTGAAAATGAAGAACTTACATCAAGAATAATTCCTTATGCCAGTAAAATAAATTCGTTTTCTTTTTCACCAAACAACTATTACATTGCAGTATCTGCTTTGTCAAACGGATATACCGATTTATTTCTTTTCAGTTTGCTGACAGGTTCTACCGAAAAAATAACAAACGATTTACCAGATGATTTATATCCTACTTTTAATGCTGAATCAAATAAAATAATATTCTCATCAAATCGAACTAACGATACAATAAAACAACTTTTCGATTACGAAGATAATTACCCTACAACAAAAAATTATAATTTATACGCTGTTGATATTAACAAAAACGAAGAAAAAGTTCTGTTGCCCTTGACAAAATATAAATACTCAAATGCAACTTCACCTATTAATTACAAAGAAGATTCATACATCTTTTTATCGGATTCTTCGGGAATAATCAACAGATATGCTCTGACATTTGACAGTACTGTTAGTTTTGTTGATACGATTGTTCATTACAGATATGTTATAAAAAATTATCAGATTTCTGATTATTCAAAAAATATTTTGTCATATGACATTCAAAATAACAATCTGGCTGAAATAATTTTTGATGATAACCGATATAAATTTTTTTCACAAAAATATGTTATAGAAGACTTTAAATCTCAAGAAAAAAAACAAGAACCCGATTATTTTCGACAGTCATTCATAAAAGCTGAACTGAAAAAAATTGAATCAATAAAAACTATCGAAGAAAATAAAATTAAATCGCTTCAAAAACTTGACAGTTTAAAACCTTTTTACGAACAAAAACTATTAGAACCCGATACAAACAAAATTGACATTAACAATTATTCTTTTGAGGTTGAAAAAGACACTTTGTTCAGAATTTTTTATAATAAACAAGCTCCAACTCAAAAAGACTCTTCAGTTTTTCCTCAGATGAGAGTTTATCATCCTACTTTTTATCTTAACGACCTAAACAGTATGATTGATTTCAGAATGTTAAATGAAACATATCAGCCTTTTAACGGAGCTCCTTTTTATTTTAACCCCGGTTTGAGTTTATTTACGACTGTAAGTGCAGATGAACTATTTAACAATTATAAACTGCTCGGCGGATTCAGATACGGGATAAATAGTTCGACAGAATATCTCTTCAGCATCGAAAATTTAATCAAAAGAACTGACAAACAACTTTTTTATTATCGTCAGGTACTTGTTAATGATATGGATCCTTTATCAAAATGGTATTACAATATTCAAAAAGTTATTGTAAATCAACTTACATTAACACTTCGTTATCCTTTCAATCAGGTAACAGCCGTAAAATTAAGCCTGCTGGCAAAATACGACAGAACTATTCAAATGTCCACAGAGTTTGATTATCTTGTAACACCTGATAAATATAAAGTTTACTCAGGTGCAAAACTTGAATACATTATTGACAACTCTAAAAACTTATCATTAAATTTGTACGAAGGAATTAAATTTAAAGCATTTGGTGAATTTTATCAACAGGTTGAAGGCGATTACAACTATACTGCTGTTTTTGGGGCTGATTTGAGAGTCTATAAAAAGATTTTCAGAAATTTTATATATGCAGGCAGAATAGCAGGCAGCTCGTCAATTGGGAAGGCAAAACTGCTTTATTATCTGGGCGGTGTTGATAATTGGTATAGTTTATCGCTTGCAGCTGACGGGAGTAGTAATTATTTCGACTATTCTGTAAATATAAATCCCGACGAGAATTATATTTTTCAGGCAGTTGCAACAAATATGCGAGGATTTAAACAAAATATCAGAAATGGCAACAATTTTGCGTTGATAAATCAAGAGTTAAGGTTGCCGATTGTTCAGGTTTTTGCAAATCATCCTATGAGTTCTGATTTTTGGTACAATTTACAGGTTATTGGTTTTGTTGATGTGGGTTCTGCATGGAATGGCTGGTCTCCCTACGATGAAAGAAATTTGTATAACACCATTACAGTTTACAGCAAACCTTTTACAATAATCGTTGATGTTGACAGACCTCCATTTGTTTGGAGTTACGGCTGGGGACTCAGAACAAAAATTTTGGGTTATTTTGTGCGTTTAGACTGGGCTTACGGAAAAGAAGCAAATTATTCTTACGACAGAAAATTTTATTTTTCATTAAGTTTAGATTTTTAGTATATTTGTAAAAATTTTGTGAATTTAAAATAACATTTTGATTCAAATCGGAGTTTATTAATAAAAAAGAATACAAATGTCAAAATTGAATATAATAAAAAACCTTTTATTTTTAGTGATAATCGTATCATTAATTTCATGTTTTGGTGGAAGCATAACTTTTTACGTAGAAGACGAAACTCAAACGACTATAGAATCAGCATTTCCGATAAATTTACCTTTTAATTTACCGATTCTGCCTGTAACTACAACTGCTACACAAGAATACGAAAACAACAAAACAACTCCCGAATTAGTCGAAGAAGTTATTCTGGAAAAGATTACAATTACTGTAACAAGTCCTTCTAATGCCGATTTTTCAGCTTTAAAATCAATTCATATATATATTAAAAAATCAGATGATACGGAGATAAAAGAGATTGCTTATCTTACAAACATTAATTCCGAGGCAAAAACAATCGATTTGATATGTACAAAAGAAAATCTCGTTACTTATCTAAGAGAAGAATCATATAAACTTGACATAGAAGCCGAATTAAAAGAAATACTGTTGTACGATGTCGATATAAAAATTGACTTAAAATTTAAAATAACCGCAAAAATCTTATAAATAAATGAAAACCACTCACGCACTAATTTTCTTGATATTTTTGAATTTCTCTGCAAAAGCTCAAAATCAGCAGATTTGCGAAAGCACACCTGACCCCGATAAAATATACTATTATTGGGAAGAAGCTGTTGATGAACCCGACCAAGTTGTAAATCTTTACCTAAATGGAAGAGGTTACGACACGTTATCTTCTCAGATTGCCACAATGACAAATCTGAAAGTTCTTATCTTAAACAACAACAGGCTTGCCATTTTACCTTCTGAAATAGGGGCTTTAAAAAACTTAGTCAGATTGAATCTTGCAAATAATCGCCTGACATCTCTGTCACAGTCGTTTATGAAACTTATAAGCTTAGAAGAACTCAATTTAAGCGATAACAAATTAAAATCATTACCGGATAATATCGGAGATTTAAAAAATATAAAGAAACTATATCTCCAAAATAATGATATATCAAACCTTCCGTCAAGTATTTCGGAACTACAAAATCTGGAAGTGCTTAATTTATCAAACAATATGCTCGATTCTTTGCCTTCTGATATAAGATTTATGACAAACCTGAAAATTTTAATACTTGAACAAAATGATATTGATGATCATACAAAAGATATTATTAAAAGATTTTTACAAAACACTAAAGTTTATTATTAAAATTAGGTCGAAAGCAAGAAGATTAAAAACTGTGTAGTATCTTAATTTACTATCATTTCAGACATCTAAACCATACTGAATTATACAAACGTAAAGTTTTTAGACTCTATCGGAATAATAAATATTGGATAATTTTCATAATTTTGTTTTTTAAATTGGTTTTTATTTATTTGTAAAAGATTTCAAAAATTTAGAAAATGAAAAAACATCTTTTTTTTGTTTTGTATCTGATATTTTTCTCCGCTTTTTTTTCCAATGCTCAAAAACCGGCTTATGACACAACAGTAGTAGATTATGATAAAATTTACTATTCATGGGAAGAAGCTTCGTGGATGCCCAAACGTGTATGTAACTTATATTTGTTCAACAAAGGTATGGACACTTTATCTTCATCAATTTCAGAAATGAAAAATATCAGGGTTTTATTCCTGAAAAAAAACAAACTTACCGAACTTCCATACCAAATTGGGACACTTAGATTTCTGAAAAAATTAAATGTTTCGGAAAATAAACTAAATTTTTTGCCTTTAACTTTTACAAAATTAGACAGTTTAGAAGAGTTTGACATTAGCTCCAATAATCTAGATTCATTACCCTATGACATTGGTAAGCTTAAAAATCTCAAAAAACTTTATTTGCAAAACAACAACCTAACAAACCTGCCACCTACAATCAGCGAATTGCAGAATCTTGAATTATTGAACCTTTCAAATAACGAATTAACTGTTTTACCTCCTGAAATAAGACTTATGACTAATTTAAAACTACTTATTCTCGAAGGCAATGACATCGACCCGCATTCAAAAGATATTATCACTCGTTTTTTGAAAGATACAGAAGTTATTTACTGATTTCGTTGTTATATTGTTTCATTGCTAAATTGTTGGCTGACGGCTTAATTGAATTATCAACTATGCACTATTAACTATGTAATTGTTACGAAATAACTTGTTTATTTGATATTTTTTTAAACCACATAGACACATAGTTCACATAGATTATTAAATATGTTATTTCGTAACTATGCACTATGCACTATGCACTATTAACTATGCACTATGCACAATTAACTATGCACTATGCACAATTAACTATGCACTATGCACAATTAACTATGCAC
>DYKL01000216.1:5813-6251 GCA_020722645.1 Acetofilamentum sp.
TATGCACTATGCACAATTAACTATGCACTTTGCACAATTAACTATGCACTATGCACTTTGCACTTTGCACTATGCACTTTGCACTATGCACAATTAACTATGCACTATGCACTATGCACTTTGCACAATTAACTATGCACTATGCACTATGTACTATGCACTTTGCACTATGCACAATTAACTATGCACTTTGCACTATGCACTTTGCACTATGCACAATTAACTATGCACTATGCACTATGCACTTTGCACAATTAACTATGCACTATGCACTATGTACTTTGCACAATTAACTATGCACTATGCACTATGTACTATGCACTTTGCACTATGCACAATTAACTATGCACTTTGCACTATGCACTTTGCACTATGCACAATTAACTTTGCACTATGCACTTTGCACTATGCACAATTAACTATGCACTATGCACTATG
>DYKL01000680.1 GCA_020722645.1 Acetofilamentum sp.
GTTTATTATTTGTAAAAAGTTTCATAAAGCAATGTCCCCCCGCTTACGCCAAGCCACTACTAATCCTTTTAGGCAGCTAAAGTAGCAAACTTTTTGTACATTGCAAACTTTTTAACGATAAAAATTACGAATATGAACACAAACTATGTACAAAAGGCTATTTCAGAAGTTGTCGGATTTCAAGAAATTCACGATGACTTTATCAAAAAACTTACAATCAGCGTTTTTTTGTACAAACACCATAGAATCAATCTTGTGTGATATTGTATTGTCTATTTTCAGGTATTTACAACATTTTCATTCAAATAATGCTCAAAAAAATTACATAAAAAGTCAAAAAAATGAAATTCCTATCAAAAAAAACTCAAAAAACTATTTCGAAAAATGTAAATTTGTTGTCATTAAAAACTGAAAACCCATACTATGGAATTTACATTGGTGCGGCAAAGGATTCGTTCAACACAGAATAGACCAAAATAAAGCAATTTATTAAAGCGGATTTTGTTATTTTTTTATTGCTTTATTTCGGTCTATTCTTGGGATGTTAGGTTCATTTTTTATCTTTTCCATTCAATATGTCCGTTAATATTCATTTTTTCGTAAACTTCTAAAACATTTGTGCAAAATTCTACAATCTCATTATTTCCTTCTTTTTTAGCGAGTTCGTATAATCTGATAAACATTTTTTTGCCAGTTTCTGTTTGTTTTAAAGTTTTTTTATGAAAATTATGCTGTGCGCAAAGTGTTTGCCCGTTTTCTATTTCTGCTTTACCGCCTAAATCTTTTGGTTTTATATGGTCTATATGTAATTCAACGCCTTCTTTTATGCCTTTCCCACAATGACGCATTTATAATTATCTCTTTCTAATATTTGCTTTTTTTGTTGTTCAGTGAAATCTTCTAATTCTCTATTCACGACAAAATCAGGGTCGTATTTATAAACGCCTTTTGAAATTTTGGCTCTTTTATGAAAAATTGTTGGTAAAATTTGACATTTTTGGCATAAAG
>DYKL01000681.1 GCA_020722645.1 Acetofilamentum sp.
AAAAGGTTTGATAAATTTCAAAGTAAATTAATAGAAATTTAATACAAAGTAAATTAATAGAAATTTAATATGAAAAACAATAAAATCAAAAAACTTATTAAGGAATCGGTATTGAAGCTGATAAACAACACGACAGACGATGCTAAAATTGAAAAAATTATCAGCAAGCACGAAGTCAAAACGCATTTTGTACCAATTAGATATAGAATTTTTGTAGGATTACTACAATCGCTAAACATTCAATTTGGAAATTTTATAGAGGTCTTAATACATAAAATAATTGAGGAAGAAAAACATTTTGAAATTGTTGATGAAATATCGGGCAAAAAAAATGTTTTACTTCCTTTGGCAGAGGAAACCGATTCATTGATTGATCGCTTTATCTCCGACAGACAAAACAATAACGATAACAAACTCACCGAGAAATTTGGGCAATTATTGAAAAATATTGTTGCAAACCAGCAATTCGCTAAAAATTTAATCACCACCAAACACGATGTAGATGTTTTGTTTAAAGATAAAAGAAGTGGAATTTATTATTATGTTGAAGTGAAATATAACGATGATCACGACACGGGAAAATTCGTTGATATAAACAGAAAATTTATAAAGACATATGCGGGATTAGTTAAAAAACTTGACATTAAAGATACAAAACAATTAAAGCCAATCCTTTATTATCTCAACAGAAAAATAATGAAAGGCAATATTTATGTGCCGGAAGAAACACACATTTATCGTAGCGAAAAACTTTTTAAAGAATTCTTAACGATGAAATATGATGATCTTGACGGGTATTTAAAAAATGTGAGCGAGGATAAAGAAATTGTTGAGATATTTGATAATCTTTATCAAAAAATAAGATATGGAAAATGAGCGAAAACATTTGGAATTTAATATTTCGGTTCTCATAAGGAACAGAAAAATTTAATCTAAAAATTTAAAGAAATTAAACATTAGAAAACATTAGAAAAATTTAAAATTTATTTAAATCAAACATTTAAG
>DYKL01000217.1 GCA_020722645.1 Acetofilamentum sp.
TGCAGGTGTTTTCACCTGCAACCACTTACGAAAAGACTTGCGGATTTAAGGTAAACCATAAAAAAGTTGAAATAGCAATATCAGTATTTTAATTAATATTTTTACTTTCAACTTTTTAACAATAATTATGCACCGATAAGTTTTGAGTAATCTTCAGGCGATAACAAAGCGTTTAAATCATTTTTATTGTTCATTTTAACTTTAATTATCCAACCTTGGTCAAATGGATTTGTATTGATAAGTTCCGGTTTATCTGCCAAAGCCTCATTTTTTTCGAGAACTTCTCCTCCAACCGGCATCAGCATATCAGCAACTGTTTTAACTGCTTCAATTGTTCCGAAAGTTTCATTAGCACTTAGAGTTTCGCCAATAACTTCAACTTCGACATAAACAATGTCACCAAGTTCTTTTTGTGCATAATCAGTGATTCCTATTGTTGCAATATCACCATCAACTTTTACCCATTCGTGATCGTTTGAGTATTTAAAATTTTGGGGAATGTTCATAGCTTAATTTTTTAAATATTTATAATAATATACAATTTTTCATAAAATTTTTACACAATTTCCACTATTTATATCCCTGAATATCAGAGTAATATATGTCATTTTTAAGTGTAAATCGGTCTGTAAATTTAATAATTTCAATTTGAAAAATAAATTTTTTTGCTTTTTTTTATTTCTATTTTTGTGGTTTAAAATCAATAATTATTTTTTATTAAAAGTATTATAATGAAAAAAATAACTTTTTTATTATCAATTTTTCTGTCAACAGTGTTATATTCTCAGATACCGGTCGATACTTGGCGTGACCACTATTCTTTTATAAATGTTTTAGGAGCTTGGGAAATTAATTCCGATTCTTATGTTTTGGCTTCTGAAAACGGGTTATGCTATTTCGACAATGATTTTAATTATCAGAAATTAACAAAAACAAATGGTTTGTCTGATGTTGGAATTTCTGCTGTTGAGTATGATTTGTCAAAAGATATTTTAATTGTCGCATACCAAAACGGAAATATTGACATTGTTTCAGACCAGCAAATTTTAAATATTGCCGATATCAAAAGAAAAAGTATTTCAGGCAACAAAAAAATCAACTCTATCACAGTTGAAGGTGATTATGCTTATTTGTCCTGCAGCTTCGGAATAATCAAAATTGACATCGTAAATGCTGAAATTGTTGATACATATTACATTGGTGCAGAAGCTTCTTATGTAAACGTTTACAAAACAGTCATCTTAGAAGACTCCATTTTTGCTGCAACAGATTTGGGATTATATGCAGCAGATATTGATAATGTTCTTGCTGATTTTAACAACTGGCAAATTTTAAATACTCCTTACCCTTCATTTTACGATTTAACAATATTCAACAACAGTTTATATGCAATAGTCGCAGAATCTTCTGCTTTTCGTTGCGTTAAAAAAACAGAAAACAGTTGGATTATTGTCAAAAAATACGATATTAACAGTCAGAGCAGATTATTCAGTTATAATAATCTGTTTATTGCAACTGGATACTACATTTTTGAACTCAGCAAAGAAGGAACTCTTATACAGACAATTTCAAAATATTCTGATGAAATAGCAGCAAGACCTCAATTTGTAAGTATTACAGAAAACGGAAAACTATTAATCGGAGATTCCTACTTTGGTTTGGTTATTAATGACGAAGAAGAATTTTCTTTTTTTAATCCTGATGGTACATATTCCAACGAAATATTTAAAGTAAGTTCTTTCAATAATTACACTGTTGTTACAAGAGGGGGATTCAATTCTGCGGGTGTCAATTTATGGAGACACGCTTATGTTAATTATTTTTCGGAAAACCAATGGAATTATTATGTTAAAGATGACTGTCGGGACTTAAACTGTATATTGCGAGATGAATCAAATCCCGCACATTTTTACATCGGTTCGTGGGGTTATGGTTTGCTCGAGTTTCTTGACGGAGAAGTTATAAATCATTACAAAGAAGGCAACAGTCCGCTTGTTCCAATTATTGCGGGCCCATACATCAGAATTTCCGGACTTGATTTTGATGATGACAAAAATGTTTGGATGATTAACAGAGCTATTTTGAATCCTGTAAATGTTTTAAAACCCGACGGCAATTGGGTAAGCCTCCAAATAAACGAAATATCTGATCAGGTAACAGGTCCGTTGATTCATACTGACGAAAACTTAATCTTTGCAGTTCTTCCAAACAAAGGATTAATGATTTTAGACTATAACAATACTCTCGAAAACCAGAATGATGATATTGCAAAAGCATTCTATCCAAGAGACGAAGAAGGTTCAACCATAGGCAGTGAAATTTTTTGTATAGCCGAAGACAAAAAAGGCGATATCTGGTTTGGAACAAACGAAGGAGTTGGAGTTTTTTATGATACTCAAAACTTCACCGACCCTGCATTTACGGCTACAAGAATAAAAATAACCGCCGAACTGAATGATTCTTTGGTTACAGATTATCTGCTCAAAAAACAGTCTGTTTTATGTGTTGCAATTGACGGAGGAAACAGAAAATGGTTCGGTACAGAATCAGCCGGTGCTTTTCTGATTAATGAAACAGGGACTGAAGAACTTCTGCATTTTGACACAGAAAATAGTCCTTTGCCCTCAAATAAAATTTATTCTATTGCCGTTGATAATTTGACCGGCGAAGTTTTTTTTGCCACTGACAATGGCTTGGTTTCATACAGAGGTGATGCTACCGAAGCCAATGATGAATTTCAGAATGTATATGTTTTCCCTAATCCGGTCAGACCTGATTACACAGGATTAATAACTGTTACAGGTCTGATTTATCAAACTAATGTTAAAATAACTGATATTGCCGGAAATATTGTTTATGAAACAACATCAGAAGGTGGTCAGGCTACATGGGACGGAAATAATTTTGACGGTAAAAGAGTTCAGACAGGCGTATATATTGTTTTCTGTTCTAATGACGACGGTTCTAAAACTCATATTACAAAACTTTTATTTATAAACTAAAAAAATGATTATGCGAATTCTAAAATTTTTAATTTTATTTATTGCAATTTTTCTTTCAAATTTCAGTTACTCACAATCACTAAAAAATCAAACACATTCGGTTAGTAGTTCTATAAAAAAATTATCTCAGGATCCTGATTTAAAAAATGCGGGCGTTTCTATTTACGTAATTGACTTAAACAGTGGAGAAGTAATTGGTGAATACAACCCTGATTTATGTCTAAAACCTGCATCTACAATGAAATTGATAACGACTGCTGCTGCGTTGGAAGTTCTCGGACCAAAATACCGATTTGAAACAACCCTACAATATGATGGGTACATTGACACTGCGAAAAAAACATTAAACGGAAATATATATATTAAAGGCGGAGGCGACCCTTCTTTGGGTTCAAAATATTTTGAATCTACAAGCAACAAACAATTTTTAGCACAATGGTTTGATGCAGTAAAATTATTGAATATTGACACAATTAACGGCAGAATAATCTCAGATGCAACTTATTATTCACGTCAGATGGTTCCGCCTACATGGTCTTGGGAAGATTTTGGCAACTATTTCGGTGCCGGACCTTGCGGTTTAACAATTTACGACAATTTATACACACTTTTTTTCAAAACAGCTTCTTATGAGGGAGGTAAAACAGAAATAACAAAAATGGAGCCTTATATCCCCGAAATGACATTTGATAATCAGGTTGTTGCTGCAAATATATCAGACGACCAGTCATATATTTTCGGACAGCCATATACATTTCACAGATTTATCAACGGTAAACTACCTTTGGGAAAAAGCGAATATAAAGTAAAAGGCTCAATGCCTGACCCTGCTTTGTTTGCCGCTCAGGAATTTTATTCAAAACTCACTCAAAACGGAGTATTTATTAAATATCCGGCAACAACATTAAGAATTTTAGAAGAAAAAAACATAACAATGCAGGAAAAAAGGACTGATTTTTACAAAACTTATTCTGTTACACTTGCCGATATTGTTGATAAACTCAATAAAAACAGTATAAATTTATTTGCCGAACATCTTTTAGTTGAAGTTGGGATAAAAAAAGGCGGAGCAAATGATGTTAAATCGGCTACAGAAGTAATGGAAGACTTTTGGGCTGCAAAAGGAATGGATGTTGGAGGACTTTCTATAAATGACGGAAGCGGTTTATCTCATTACAATTACATTAGTTCCAAACAATTAGTTTTTGTCCTGAAATATATGTATAAAAACAGCAGCAGTTATGATGTTTTTTATAATTCATTACCTGTAAGCGGAGAAAACGGCACTTTGAAATATTTATGCAGAAACACAGCCGCTCACGGAAAAATTCATGCTAAAAGTGGTACTATAAGAGGAGTAAGATGCTACGCCGGATACACAGTCTCTAATTCGGGACGACAAATTGCTTTTGCGATTTTGTTCAACAATTATACCTGTTCTTCGTCTAAATCAAAAGAAAAAATGGAAGAATTTATGATTGCACTTGTTTCGTTGGATTTGTAAAATCTTATATAAAACTTACGATGGATATAAATTTTAATAAAATATTTGAAATATTCGACAAAAAGGAACAAAATATCAAATCTTTTATTCCAGAAGAAAACAAAAAACAAAGAATTTACGAAGATTTAGAAAAGGTTAAAAATAAATTTTCTTCGTCAGAAATTAAACCGCCATTATATTGCCTGCCTGTTGGAATTAAGGATATTATAATAACAGATGGTTTTAAGACAAAATGCGGTTCGGAGTTACCGGCTGATATTTTCAACGGAAAAGAAGCGTCTATTGTAACAAAGTTGAAAGAAGCCGGAGCAGTAATCTTCGGTAAAACAGTAACAACAGAATTTGCATATTTTGAGCCTGGACCAACCAGAAATCCGCATAATTACAATCATACTCCCGGTGGCTCAAGCAGTGGTTCGGCTGCTGCTGTTGCTGCCGGTATCGTTCCATTGGCATTCGGCACACAAACAATCGGGTCGATTATAAGACCTGCGGCATATTGCGGAGTAATCGGATTTAAGCCAAGTTACGGAAGAATCGAAACTGATGGCGTTGTGCCGTTTTCTGTTTCAGCCGATCATCTGGGCTTTTTTGCTGAAAATTTTAATTTGACAGAAAAAACTTCATCAGTTGTTTGCAAAAATTGGAATACAAATGTAGTTTTTGACAGAAAAAATTTGACAATAGGAGCAGTAACAGGCAAATTTATAAGACAGGCAGATGATGAAATGATAAAATTTTACGAACAAAGCATTATTAATCTTGAAAAAAGAGGTCATAAATTAGTAAAAATAGACTTATTCGGCGATATTGAAAAAATAAATTCAATTCATCGTAAGATGATAGCTGCCGAGTTTTCGCAAGTTCATAAAGACTGGTTTGCAAAATATAAGAATCTTTATCGTCTGAAAACTGCCGAACTGATAACAGAAGGTATGCAAGTTAGCCAAAGGGATTTAGAAGATGCAAAAAGTCAAAGATTTGAACTCAGAAAACATATCGAATTACAAAAAACGCTGAACAAAATAGATGTTTGGATAAGTCCTGCTACTTTGGGTGATGCTCCCGAAGGAATGGCAACCGGAAGTCCATTAATGAACTTGCCCTGGACTTTTTCAGGTTTGCCGGTAATTACTTTTCAAAGCGGAAAATCAGTTAAAAATCTGCCTTTAGCATTGCAATATACAGGCTCTTTTATGAAAGACGAAGAATTACTTAAAATTGCAAAAATACTTTTTGATGGAACGGATTATTAGTTAACAAAATCTATGATGTTTCTGATTATAAACCATTATTTTTGTCTTCATTTATTACACTTTCTTAATAAAAAGGGTAATTCAAAAAAATTGTTGTTTATATTCAAATAGTTAAGCAATTTAATTTCTTCATAATTTGCTCATTTATTGCCAAAATGGTAAATTTTTAGTGTAATCTGCAAATTATAACTTATCTTAGTCATTCCTTTGGAAACTTGTTGAACTTGTTCTGAAAGTAACTAAAAACAATGTGCATCTTTTAGACAAATAAATGATTAATTGCTTAGTACTACTCCTTCAACAAGTTTCTTTGCAGAAGGACTATGAGAGTTGAGAGATCTTAAGACATCAAAAATTATACGAGTAAATTTCAAAGCTCTATCACCTGAGTATCCATAAAAAAGTTAAATGAGTCCGGTATAAAAACTCCCTCTTTTTTTAAGCTCGTATAAATGCGATA
>DYKL01000218.1 GCA_020722645.1 Acetofilamentum sp.
TTCCTTCGTTATTACTCAGGATGACGCTAATTGAAAAATTAACGAATTATTGTTCAATATAATGTTGAAAAAAACATTTTTAAAAAATATTTTAAATTTTTTTTGTTTAATAAATTGTTTTTTCTAAAATTTGCCGCATTATTTTATAACAATGACAAAGCAGGACACAATAGAACACGATGCAGTTATAAAAGCTGTTTTTGATGATTATTATGAAGCTGAAATACTACAAATAGCAAGTTGTGCTTCTTGTCAGTTAAAAAAATTATGCTCTGTTTCTGATATGGCTCAAAAAACAATCATTGTTCAAAAAGATAATCAGAAAAACATTAAAACCGGAGACAATGTTGTGATTTATTTAGCTCAAAGCAAAGGTTTGAAAGCCGTCTTTTTAGGATATGTTTTACCTTTAATTTTAGTTATTTCATCTTTGTTTATAACATTTGAAATAATTAAAAACGAACTCATTTCAGGCATAATTTCAATCGTAATTTTGTTTCCGTATTATTTAATTTTATATCTTCTCAGAAATAAAATAGAAAACGAATATAAGTTTTTTATAAAATAAATAATTTTCAATTTGAAAAATATATGAATATAATTGTTTTATCAGTAATTGTTTTGGGAGTAATAGGTTTGTTTTCAGGTCTGATACTTTTTTTCATAGCTCAAAAGTTTAAAGTATATGAAGACCCTAAAATTGATGAAGTTGAAGCTGTTTTGCCGGCTGCAAACTGCGGCGGTTGCGGTTACGCAGGTTGCCGTAATTTTGCCGAAGCATGTGTAAAAGCAGAAAATCTCGATTCTCTTAATTGTCCGGTAGGTGGAAATAAAACAATGCAAAAAGTTGCTGTAATTTTAGGCAAAACTGTCGAAGCAAAAGACCCTCAAATTGCAGTTATCAGATGCAATGGGACACCCGAATTCAGAAAAAGAACAAATATTTATGACGGTGCAACAACATGTGCAATGGAATCAGCTCTTTATGGTGGTCATACTGACTGTCAATACGGTTGCTTAGGTCATGGCGATTGTGTAGTTGTTTGTAAATTCGATGCTATCGAAATGGATCCGGTTACTATGCTACCGGTTGTCAATGACAAATGTACAGCTTGTGGTGCTTGCGTTAAAGCTTGTCCAAAAAATATTATTGAACTCAGACCCAAAGGAAAAAAAGACAGAAGAATTTTTGTTTCCTGCGTTAATAAAGACAAAGGAGGAACTGCAAAAAAATCTTGTCAGGTTGCTTGTATCGGTTGTAAAGCCTGCTTTAATGTTTGTAAATATGATGCTATAACTATTGATAATTTTCTTGCATATATTGACCCTCACAAATGTAAACTATGCCGTGCCTGCGTTACTGTTTGTCCTACTAACGCAATATGGGAATTAAATTTCCCTCCCCGAAAAATTAAAGAAGAATCTGAAACAAATAAAGAGGCTGCAGTAGCTGATGAAAATAAAAACAAAAATGACGAAACTTTGCAGTAAAATAATATTAAACAATACGATAATTTAACAAACTTTTTAACAAAATATATTTATGCTGAAAACATTTCCCAAAGGCGGTGTTCATCCACCAGAAAACAAGTTGTCAGCCGATAAACCGACAAAAATTTTAGGAATACCCGAAGAAGTTGCAATTCCATTACAACAGCATCTTGGTGCTCCAAACAAAGTGATAGTTGATAAAAAAAACAAAGTAAAAGTCGGTCAGAAAATTGTAGAAGCATCTGGTTTTGTCTCCGCAAATGTTCATTCAAGTGTATCCGGTACTGTAACAAAAATTGATGAAATAATTGACGCATCAGGATATAAAAAACCTGCCGTTTTTATAAAAGTAGAAGGCGATGAATGGGAGGAGTCTATTGACAGAAGTAAAGATATTATAAAAGATATAAAACTTTCAGGCGAAGAAATTATAAAAAAAGCTGCTGAAATGGGAATAGTAGGGCTTGGAGGTGCAACTTTCCCTACTCACGTTAAATTAAGCGTTCCAAAAGGCTCAAAGTGCGAATTTCTTATTATTAATGGTGTAGAATGTGAGCCATACTTGACTTCTGACCATCGCTTAATGCTCGAAAATGCGGATGAACTTATTATCGGAACTCAAATTCTTATGAAAGCCTTAAATGTTAATAAAGCATTTATAGGTGTTGAGAACAATAAACAGGATGCAATTGAGCATTTGAATAATATTGTAAAAAAATACACAAATGATATCGAAATAGTTCCACTTAAAGTACAATATCCGCAAGGTGGTGAAAAACAGCTTATTAAAGCCGTAACAGGAAGAGAAGTACCTTCGGGAGGTTTACCTATTCATGCAGGTGTTGTAGTACAAAATGTAGGGACAACTTTTGCCGTTTACGAAGCGATTCAAAAAAACAAACCATTGATTGAAAGAATCGCAACAATAACAGGAAAATCTGTCAAAGAACCCGGTAATTATTGGTTTAGAATAGGTACACCTGTCAATATGATTATTGAAGCAGCCGGAGGATTACCGGAAGATACCGGAAAAGTTATCAGTGGCGGACCTATGATGGGTAAAGCCTTAAACTCATTAGATGCTCCTATGACAAAGGGAACTTCCGGAATTTTAATTATGCAAATACAAGAGTCGAAAAGAGGAAATATAATGCCTTGCATACGTTGCACAAAATGCGTAAATGTTTGTCCGCAAGGATTAGAACCATATTTATTAATGAACATTGCCGAAAAACAAATTTGGGAAATGGCTGAAAAAGAGCATAATATGGATTGTATTGAATGTGGTTCATGCAGTTTTATTTGTCCATCTGACAGACCGCTTTTAGATTACATAAGATTCGGAAAACAAAAGGTTGCAGCAATGATTAGAGCCAGAAGCTCAAAATAATTTTATTACTTAAAACAAAACATTTATAATCACTAAGTTATATTTTTTATTAAAATTTCAAAAACAAAATGGATAATTTAATAATATCTCAATCACCTCACTTACATGCAAAAGATAGCGTAAAAAAATTGATGTACGCCGTAATTATTGCTCTTTTGCCATCGTTGGTACTTTCAATTTATTTCTACGGAATAGGTGCAATTGTAGTTACTGCATTTGCAGTAATTTCAGCTGTTGCTTTTGAGTGGTTGATAGTTAAATATTTACTGAAAAAAGAGCCTTCAATCTGGGACGGCTCTGCAATTATAACAGGTCTGCTTTTAGCTTTTAATGTGCCAAGTAATTTACCCATTTGGATAATTATAATTGGTGCATTAGTTGCTATTGGTATCGGAAAAATGAGTTTTGGCGGACTTGGTCAAAACCCTTTTAATCCGGCTCTTGTTGGTCGTGTCTTTTTGTTGATTTCTTTTCCTGTACAAATGACTTCTTGGCCCCTGCCTATAAAATCTCGATTGATTAACTGGCACTTTTTCCCAAGCGACCCCAAAGCATTGATAGATGGATACACAGGTGCAACATCATTAGGCATTATGAAAGAAGGGTTGAAAAACCAAGAAGTTGCGTCTTCAATAATGGAAAAAATTCCATCTCACATGCAAATGTTTTATGGCGAAATGGGAGGTTCTTTGGGCGAAATTAGTGCTTTGTTGCTTATTTTAGGTGGCTTATATATGATTTATAGAAAAGTTATCAGTTGGCATATCCCTGTTTCTACTATAGTTACTGTTCTATTATTTTCAGGTGTATTATGGCTAATAAATCCACAAACCAATGCAGATCCTTTATTTCATTTATTAACCGGAGGTTTGATGTTAGGTGCTATTTTTATGGCAACTGATTATGCAACTTCGCCAATGAGTAATAAAGGTAAATTGATATTCGGAGCCGGAATTGGTATATTGACTATGCTAATAAGAGTCTGGGGAGCATATCCTGAAGGAGTTTCATTTGCAATTTTGATTATGAATGCTTTTGTACCTCTTATCAATAAAGGATTTAAACCCAAACTGTTCGGAGCAAAAAAATCAAAATAGTGAATAGTGAATAGTGAATAGTGAATAGTTGTATTTTGAACATGATAAATATAAATAAGTACAGACCTTGCTTGCAACGTCTCTTTAAACTCGATAAATAAATAAGTACAGACGTTACATGCAACGTCTCTTTAAACTCGATAAATAAATAAGTACAGACCTTGCATGCAACGTCTCTTTAAACTCGATAAATAAATAAGTACAGACGTTACATGCAACGTCTCTTTAAACTTGATAAATAAATAAGTATAGACCTTGCATGCAACGTCTCTTTAAAAACTTTATAACTAAAATATATGGCAACAAAAATGAAATCTTCACTGCTGACAATGAGCCTCTCTTTGCTTTTAGTATCAGGAGTTTCTTCTGCATTGTTGGCTTATGTTTATTCGCTTACAAAAGATCCAATAGCACAGGCAAATAATCAAAAGAAAATAGATGCATTATCTCAGGTGCTTCCTGAATTTAATAATGAACCTATTGCTGAATGTTATAAAATTCCCTCGGATGGTGACAGTCTGACTTGTTATATTGGTAAAAAAGATGACGAAATTGTTGGAATAGCAATTGAAACATATACAAATATTGCTTTCGGCGGTCATTTTTCAGTTATCGTAGGATTTAAACCTGATGGCACAATTTATAATACAATGATTCTTGAACATAAAGAGACTCCGGGCTTAGGTGATAAAACAGATAAAGAAAAATCAGACTGGAGTAATCAGTTCAACGACAAAGACCCCAATGTTTTTAAACTAAAAGTTAAAAAAGATGGTGGTGATGTTGATGCTATTACTGCAGCAACTATTTCTTCAAGAGCTTATTGTGATGCAGTAAGTCGTGCATATAACTCTTTTATTCAATATGTTAAACCAACTCTACAATAAATATCAAAATGGAATCAAAAAGTAAATTTTCAATTCTGACCAATGGGATATTAAAAGAAAATCCTACGTTTATAATGATTTTGGGAACATGTCCTACTTTAGGAACAACAACTTCTGCGTTTAATGGTCTTGGTATGGGTGTGGCAACTTTGTTTGTACTGGTAATGTCAAATATTTTTATTTCATTGCTGAAAAATTTAATACCTGATAAAGTTCGTATTCCTGCATATATTGTGGTGATTGCAACTTTTGTAACAATTGTCGATTTATCAATGAACGCTTATGTTCCGGCATTATATAAAACTTTAGGTATTTTTATTCCTTTGATTGTTGTTAACTGTATTGTTCTGGGTAGAGCAGAAGCTTTTGCTTCAAAAAATTCAGTTCTTGATTCAACTCTTGACGGAATTGGAATGGGAATTGGTTTTACACTTGCCTTAGTCATGATAGGAGGAATTAGAGAAATATTAGGTTCAGGAAAAATATTCGGTTTAAATTTACACTTATTCCCCGGTGATGGAATTTTAGTTTTCATTCTTGCTCCCGGAGGATTTTTAGTATTTGGCTATTTAATGGCTTTAATCATAAATTTAAACAAAAAATTACAAAAAAGTTAATTTAAAAATATACTACAATGGCTGAATATATTTTAATTTTTATAAGTGCTGTACTTGTTAATAATATAGTACTTGCAAAATTTTTAGGAATTTGTCCTTTTATTGGTGTTTCAAAAAAAACATCAACAGCAATGGGTATGAGTGCTGCTGTTGTTTTTGTTATAGTTCTTGCTACAATTGTTACATGGCTGCTGAATAAATATGTTCTTGTAAAATTTAACCTGATTTTTTTACAAACCATTGTATTTATTTTAGTAATTGCGGCATTGGTTCAAATGGTTGAAATAATACTTAAAAAAGTCAGTCCTCCTTTATATCAGGCATTAGGTATATTTTTACCGCTAATTACCACTAACTGTGCTGTATTGGGTGTTGCTATTCTTGTTGCAAACAATAAAGATTACGGTCTGCTTGAAGGTACTGTTTTTGGTTTTTCTACCGCAGTCGGTTTCGGTTTAGCTTTAATCATTTTTTCCGGAATCAGAGAACAACTTGAATTTTCTGATATTCCAAAAGCCCTGAAAGGAGCTCCAATTGCTTTGATTATTGCCGGAATTCTTGCCCTTGCATTTATGGGGTTTGCCGGATTAGCATAAATTTTTTAAAAGCCTGATTTTTTCAGGCTTTTTTATTTATTATGATTTATCAAAATCAAAAAATTTGAATATTTAACCTGAATTATTCATATCAATAGTTCGGTATATTTTGAAGTAATTCGTTAATATTCAGCAAATTGATT
>DYKL01000682.1 GCA_020722645.1 Acetofilamentum sp.
TCCACTTAAAGAAAAAGTAAAATAATTTCGTTAGCACTCAAATATTTTTTAATAAATTAAAAAATGGCATTAACACAAGAATATAAGAACCACATTACAGACACGATTAAATCCTGTTTGCGTGACAAATTTCAAAACTATAAACCGGAAACAGAAAATATGCCTTTCCATTATCGCTTGCTTGGAAAGGACAGAATGGTTTTGTTTTCGTTTATTCAATCATTGAATACAACTTTCGGAATTTCAATTTATGAACCTATTGCACGAGAACTTGCAAAAACAACTTTCAAAGAAGTTTACACACAATACAAACTTGGAAACATTATTACCCAAGAATCACAAAACGAAATTCAAAAAATAATGAATGAGCTTTCTGTTGGTGGCGAAGTAAACAAAACGGATGAAATTGAACGTATCAGAAAGGTATCTCAATCGGGAGCAGAGAACAAATTAAAGTCCGTAAAAGTAGATTTGTTCCTTGTTTCACAGAATGACGAAGTATTTATGTTTGACTTGAAAACAGTCAAACCAAACAAAGGCGATTTTATTTCATATAAAAGAAATATGCTTGAATGGTTGGCTGTATTTTTTTATCAAAATCCGACAGCGAAAGCCAACACAATTATTTCAATTCCTTACAACCCCTACGAACCAAAACCTTATGTACGTTGGACAATGAAAGGTATGCTTGATTTAAAAAAGGAGGTAATGGTAGCAGAAGAATTTTGGGATTTTCTTTCAGGACCCGGCACATATAATGACTTGCTTGATTGCTTTGAAAAAGCAGGAATAGAATTACGACCTGAGATTGACGAATACTTTACAAAGTTTAAAACTTCACAGAGTAAAACAGACAAAGTATAATACATAGCATCATAACACACCGTAAAATTTAAATCGCATTGTGCAATTTTAAAGTTTGCCTTTAAAATCTCCGGATGGTGGGGGTTTTCAAATCTGTTTGAAATCCGAGAACAGAGTGATTGGGAGTGAGTTTATCTTTC
>DYKL01000219.1 GCA_020722645.1 Acetofilamentum sp.
TAGTTTATTATACAAACTTTTTTTGATTTTTTTTTAGAAAAAAAACAGACACTAAATAGCCATCTTCTTTCATTATCCATTTTGTATTATGCAAAACAAGACTAAAACTTTCTAAAAATTCCTTTAATGATTTTTTATTTGATAAATCATTCTCTAAATTACTAAATTTTACTATATCTGCATAAGGAGGATGTAAAATAGCAAGTTGTACTTTGTTTTGTTTTTTGTCTTTCAGAAACATATTGATTTCTTCAAAAGTTTCTTTTTTTGTACTATCTCCACAAAAGACTTTCGCAATTTTATCAGTTTTATCTAAATTATTTTGCACTTTTTCGACTAATTCATTTTGAATTTCTACACCAATAAAATTTCTTTTTAAAGTTTCGCATTCATAAGCTGTTGTTCCACTTCCTAAAAATGGATCAAACACTAAATCATTTTCTTTTGAATATCTTAAAATCAGTTGATGAGGAATTTGTGGAACAAAGTTTCCATGATAAAAATTACTGTGTTTGCCACTTTTATCTCTTTCGTTAATTATCCAAAGACTATCAGTCCAAATGTCTGATTCTTTCCAATTTTCTAAATCTATATCATTAAATTTTGGCGTGATAATTTTTCATTAAAATAGATAAAAAACATACAATAATAAGTGCAAATATGGGCAAAAAATAAATTATACCTTAAATCCGCAAGTTTTTTCGTAAAATACTAATAATTAGTTTATTATACAAACTTTTTTTGATTTTTTTTAGAAAAAAAACAGACACTAAATAGCCATCTTCTTTCATTATCCATTTTGTATTATGCAAAACAAGACTAAAACTTTCTAAAAATTCCTTTAATGATTTTTTATTTGATAAATCATTCTCTAAATTACTAAATTTTACTATATCTGCATAAGGAGGATGTAAAATAGCAAGTTGTACTTTGTTTTGTTTTTTGTCTTTCAGAAACATATTGATTTCTTCAAAAGTTTCTTTTTTTGTACTATCTCCACAAAAGACTTTCGCAATTTTATCAGTTTTATCTAAATTATTTTGCACTTTTTCGACTAATTCATTTTGAATTTCTACACCAATAAAATTTCTTTTTAAAGTTTCGCATTCATAAGCTGTTGTTCCACTTCCTAAAAATGGATCAAACACTAAATCATTTTCTTTTGAATATCTTAAAATCAGTTGATGAGGAATTTGTGGAACAAAGTTTCCATGATAAAAATTACTGTGTTTGCCACTTTTATCTCTTTCGTTAATTATCCAAAGACTATCAGTCCAAATGTCTGATTCTTTCCAATTTTCTAAATCTATATCATTAAATTTTGGCGTGATAATTTTTCATTAAAATAGATAAAAAACATACAATAATAAGTGCAAATATGGGCAAAAAATAAATTATACCTTAAATCCGCAAGTTTTTTCGTAAGTGGTTGCAGGTGAAAACACCTGCAACATGTAGTTTGCATCAGTCAGGTGCCTGTACTGTAAGTATCTCACCTGACTGAATTTCAGATATATAAGTATAGACTTACGGATTTAAGGTTATAAACAAATTTTTTTGTATTTACAAATATCACTTTAGCATAAAAATAACTTTTCTGTTGTCAATTTTCCCATTTTCCTCATATTTTCATAAAACATCAGAAAAAATCAATTTTTAGAATTATTATCATAAAATATTATTGTATTAACACAATAAACACATATATAAATATCGCTTATTTGCATTTTTGTCATAAAATACAGCATTTGTCACTCTCAAAAAACAGCCAAACGCAAATTTGGGGCATTTCTGTGCATTTTAAGGGCATTTTTCGAAAAGAGGTGTTTTAGGTCGGAAAATTGATTTTCGTGCGTTAAAACGCATTTATGAGCCTATTTTTTTAAAAATGCCATAAAATTTAACAAAAATCTATGTCTTTTTTTCAACATTCACCTTTTTTATAATAATTTAATAGCATTCACTTGTCATCAAGATATGAAAATAAGTTAAAAAGATTTTTTTGCTAAGTCGTTAATATTTTTACTTTTGCTGGAAAAAATCAGTGACAAAAATCGAAACTAAAAAACCCACACTTTTACACGCTTTTATTCCAATATTAGTTCTGATAGGACTTTTAGCATTAAACGTTGTTTTTTTTGGTGATGCAACACTTGACGGTTCAAACCAGATTGCATTGTTGCTTGCGGCTTCGGTAGCAGCGATAATTAGTATGCGGCTGGGTTACAAATGGTTCAAAATTAGCAAAAGAATCGTGAAAACAATAAGTTCTGCAATGCCTTCAATTTTAATACTACTTATGATTGGAGCACTTGCAGGAACTTGGCTAATTAGCGGAGTTGTTCCGGCTCTGATTTACTACGGACTGGAAGTTTTACACCCTTCAATTTTCCTTTTTGCCGCAGTTTTTATTAGCTCGTTAGTGTCATTGGCAACCGGAAGCTCGTGGACAACAGTTGCAACAATAGGAGTTGCTTTGCTTGGGATAGGTGTTGCAATGGGCATTTCAAAACCTGTAATAGCAGGAGCAATAATTTCGGGAGCTTATTTCGGGGATAAAATGTCTCCTTTGTCTGATACAACTAATTTAGCTCCCGCAATGGCAGGCACTGATTTGTTCACTCACATCAGATATATGATAATCACTACGGGACCTACCCTAATTATCACATTTATAATTTTTTTGGTAATAGGTTTTACACAAAAAGTTAATGCAGATGTAACAGACACAGAGGCAGTACAAACAGCAATAAAACAAACTTTTAATATTAATCCTTTTCTTTTTCTGGTTCCTGTAATTTTGATTGTTATCATAATAAAAGAAGTGCCTCCCCTGCCATCATTGATGATTGGCACACTTCTGGGTGCTGTTGCTGCAATAATTTTTCAACCTCACATAATCAACCAAATTGCCGGAGAAGGACTTTCGTATGCAAAAGCATCATATATCAGCAGTTTTAAAGCTATGTACGGGAATATCTCTGTGGACACAGGAAATAAAGTGCTGGATGATTTGTTTTCGACAAGCGGTATGGCAGGTATGTTGCTGACTATCTGGCTTATACTTTCGGCAATGATTTTTGGCGGAGTTATGGAATCAAGTGGTTTATTGAGAAGAATTACTGACGAAATAGTCAAATTTGCAAAATCGACAGGTTCTTTAGTCACTTCAACAGTGGCAACTTGCATATTTTTCAATATTACTGCATCTGACCAATACATTTCAATCGTTGTTCCGGGTAAAATGTTTGCAAAAACCTATAACAAGATGAACATCAAACCGGAGCTTTTAAGCCGTACTCTTGAAGACGCCGGAACTGTTACGTCTGTGCTTGTTCCATGGAACACCTGCGGAGCAACACAATCGAGAGTTTTGGGTGTTGCAACAATGGACTACCTGCCTTACGCCTTTTTTAACCTTATCAGCCCGATTATGACCATACTTGTAGCATATTTAAATATTAAAATCAGAAGAATAAAAGAGAATGTTGTATAATGTATGATGTAATGATGTATGATGTATGATGTATGATGTATGATGTATGATGTGAAATGTAGCAATGAAACAATTTAACAATGTAACAATGTAATAATGTGATAATTAGCCAATGTGCCAATTAGCCAATGTAAAACATCGTTGCGAGGTACAAAGCAAATTTAACAATGCAACGGAAGTTCATGAAATTTTTGATACTAAAACACACGTAACCATCTGGCTAACAGTGATATATTAAAATATGGTGCTTAAAAAATATTACCTACATAACTTTTTGATTTTAAATTTTTTCGCAAGATATATTTTTTTTGATTACTATAAAAATATTAGCCAAAAAAATTTTGTCTTGCCTACGTTTTTTTGTTAAAAATGCATGTATCACTTGATATTACTGCAATAGACCCAAATTTAGCCGGTGAACTTCCGTTTTACAGTACCCGAAACAATAATTTCTACAGCATCAACAGGTTCTGCGAATAAATTGTTTGCAAAAATGCCCGAAAACATAAGGCTTATAAGCAATAAATAAATATTTTTCATTTTGTCAAGTTTTTTAGTTTTGAGGTAAGACGTTTGCAAAACTAAAAAGTTACGAAATGTTAAAAACAAAGTAAGAATTATTCTTTCTTATTGAATTTTTCCGAGATAATTAAGGCACCCACTAGCACAAGTTTTTTCTATTGTACAGTTATCTTTAAGTTTTATCTCAACATAAAAAATTCCGTTTATTTCGCAATTAAAATCAAAATACGGAAAATCATGGTTAGTTTCTTCATTATAAGTGCTTAAAATTAAATTGTGCTTAGTGTCATATAAATTCATTACAACTTGATTTTAAGCTTCTTCCATAACAATTAGTCTAAAAATATAACGTGAAGTTTCTTTTAATTTTATACTCCAAATTGCAATTCCTCCTCCTTTAATAAGTTTAGTGTTAAAGTTTTGCAGAAAAATACATTGACCACAATAAGAACAGTTGTTGACAACCTTTTGTGGACATTGAGCATTTGCAAAAGCAGAAAAAGCAAAAGTTAAAATTAATATGGTTATTATTTTTTTCATTTTTTCGTTTGGTTTTACAAATATAAATGGTTTCCATTACAAAATCAAGAGAGATTATAAATTTTCCAACAAAAAATTTCTTATATTCAAATGTTCAATCCCTTTATAATTTGAAGTTGCAAATTCGTCCATTGAAACAACAATTTTTTTGTAATTATCATTTATTTTCAATAAATTACCAAATTCTCTTTCATGCACTTTCTCATCAGTTATCAGATAAGCAACCTGAACATAAATAGTTTTATCTCCTTTAACTGCAACAAAATCAATTTCTTTGTCTTCATATTTGCCAATATAAACATTAAAGTCAGATGATATAAGTTTATTATAAACTATATTTTCTAAAATTTTATTTATGTCTTTCATATTGAAAGGTTGCAAATGATTTCTTAAGCCTAAATCTGTAAAATAATATTTATCGTTTATTTCAAATATTTTGCGTCCTTTAATATCAAACCTGCTGACTTTTTTAATAAAAAAGGCATTTTGGAGATACTGCAAATATTCGAGTGTTTGTTTAGTCGAAATGTTTATGTTTTGCGATTTCAAAAAGTCACTTATCCGTTTTGCTGTAACAAGACTTCCTATATTATCAGCTATAAAAAGATTTAATCTTTCCAAAAATTCTATACTTCTCAGATTATACCTTGTAACAACATCTCTTAAAATTATTGTATTGTAAATACTTTTAATATAATCGAAGACTGCATTTTCTTCTAAATTAATATTATGTAAATAAGGAAGCCCTCCAAACTTAAAAAACTTGAATAAAGAATTTGAGTTTTCATGAAGTTTATGAAAATTTAAAAATTCTTTGTACGATAAACCGTGAATATTAAATTGAACATATCTTCCGCTCAAATAAGTTGCTATATCAGATGATAATATTTTGGAATTACTGCCTGTGCAGTATATATCATAATTCCCTTCTGCCAAAAAACTTCTAAGGCTAATTTCGAACTGCTCAATATCCTGAATCTCGTCAATAAAAAGAAAATTCTGATTTTTTTTATCTGTTTTTGCTTTTACAAAGTCAGTTAAATTTTCATGATTTTTGATTTCAGAAAATTCTGTTAACTCTTTGTTTATAAATATTATATTCGGATTTTTAAACTCGCTTTTAATAAAATCTGTTAGTTGAAAAAGAAGATAACTTTTTCCCACTCTTCTTTGTCCAACTAAAACCTTTATAATATTCTTGTCTATGAATGGCTGAAATTTAGACAAATAATTATCTCTTAAAAAATATTTTTTATTCATAAGTAAAACTTTTTGCAAATATAACAAAAGTTTTATTTATAAGTAAAACTTTTTGCAAATAATTAAAAAGTTTTACTCATACTGCTATAGAATTTCTTTCAATGAAAAACCATTTTTGAGCAAATTATCAGTTTTTAAGAGTTCTTTAATACGTTTTGAGTCAATAATATTTAATTTTTCGTTAGCTTCAAAAATATTTAGTTTGTTTTCTCGCATTTCTTTTGCCAAATCAGATGCTTTGTTATAACCAACAAAGGGAATCAAAGCAGTAGTTATAGAAGGACGTGCAAACAACTTGTCTTCAGCATTTTTAGTATTTACTTTTAGCGGATGTTTGCCCGAAAAAACAAGTTAAGTCTCTGTAAATAAATAAAATGACAGA
>DYKL01000683.1 GCA_020722645.1 Acetofilamentum sp.
ATAATCAGAAATTTATTTATTTGTTTCTGTTGCTACAAAAAGCATTTTTTTCTTATATATCGCCTATAAAACCTGAAAAGTTGCAAGTAAGTTCCGTTTTAAAATTATTTACGATAACGAATATGTTTATGTTGCAATCAGATGTTATGATGATGAAGTTGATTTGATTGATAAACGAATGTGCCGCAGAGATGGTTTTGAAGGCGATATGGTTGCTGTTTATTTTGACAGTTACTACGACAAAAGAACAGCTTTTATGTTTTCGGTTAATGCCGCTGGCGTTAAAAATGATGTTGTTTATTCAAACGATGGTAATAATGAAGATGCAACCTGGGTTCCGATTTGGTTTGTCGAAACAAGTATTGACGATGAGGGCTGGACTGCTGAAATGAAAATTCCTCTGAGTCAGTTGCGGTTTAATCCTGCTTCTGAAATCTGGGGATTAAATTTATTGCGGGAGGTTTATCGTTCAAAAGAAATTTCGAGCTGGCAACCTATTGATACAGAAATGTCGGGTTGGGTAAGCCAATTCGGCGAATTATCGGGAATTGATAATTTAACGGAAGTTCACCAGCTAAATTTGGGTCTATTGCAGTAATATCAAGTGATGCATGCATTTTTAACAAAAAAACGTAGGCAAGACAAAATTTTTTTGGCTAATATTTTTTTCAATAGTTCGCTATATTTTGAAGTTATTCGTTAATATTCAGCAAATTGATTTTGTACGTGTAACAAATTAGTAATTGATTTAAAATCAATGATTTGCTAATTTGCTAATTGAAAAATTAACGAATTATTGTTTTTAGTAATCAAAAAAAATATATCTTGCGAAAAAATTTAAAATCAAGAAGTTATGTAGGTAATATTTTTTAAGCACTATATTTTAATATATCACTGTTAGCCAGATGGTTACTTGTGTTTTATTATCAAAAATTTCATGAACTTCCGTTAAGATGCTGATATAAATATAGTCCGTAGGACTAAAATAATGATAACCACGAG
>DYKL01000684.1 GCA_020722645.1 Acetofilamentum sp.
ACAAAAGTCTTATTCATTTTTTTACCACAAGTCAAAAGACTTGCGGGAACGGGGGCCAGATGAAAGTTGATGTTAAGTTCTATATCTTGCTGTAATTTACCAACGTCATTGATAATATTTGAATTCATTTCAATGAAAATTGCAGGCAGAGTAAATGGTAGTTCTGTATCAAAATAACTTGTCTGTTCTGCCCATAGGTCCACCCATTTTATTTCAGGCATTTTTTCTTTAATAATTGTAGCAATTTCAGTGTATATGTCTTTAAACATTATTTATAATTTAAGTGTTTATGAATAGTTTGATTAAGTCTTTTACTGATTATTTTTATAAGCTCTTCGTTTAATGTTTCCGAAGCCCCGATAAATTGTCGTTTTGGTATTTTAACTTTAAGTCGGTCTTTTTGAGTTAAAGCCATTGCACGCCACATAGAATCACCGGTTTTGTTATACATATATCAAAAGAATTTACGGCTAAGCGGAGTTACTTTCGGAAAAATATATCCCCCCTCGTTATGGATTTGAGCATAAGGAATCTTCTGATTACCGGCAGCAATTATAAAACCTGTTGGCATAATTCTCTGTATTCTTATCGATTTTTTGAGGTTTCCGGATTGGATTAAAATACCTTCGCTTTTGCCAAATATATTTCTTTTGGTTTTAGTAGCTTGCCATCGTTCAAAAGTTTTGCCAGCCCATCCCTGTCGTTTAAAATTTTCTTTAAAAAAATTAACGGCATAATTCGCTAATTCACTTGGCAAATGCTTTTGTATAAGCTCTCGCAAATCGCTTTCTAATTTTTTTATGTCATTAATTTGCATTTTATTATTTTTTAGTTGTATATTTGTACTGTCTAAGAAATTCTGCTGAAATAGGCTTAATATGTGGAAATATCTGTTAATTCAGTTATGGTACTCCAAACAAAGACTTAAAACCGCTTCGGCGGTTTTTTATTTAACCTGCATTATTCATAAACCAAAATTCTTGTAAAATTTAAGCCTTTAAT
>DYKL01000220.1 GCA_020722645.1 Acetofilamentum sp.
ATCAGCAGCAAAGCCCTGTAAATCCACGCTTTTTAAAAGTAAGTTCCGATAAAACGCAATAGTTTTTTTTATTTTGATTTATTAGTCTCAAAATAGGGGTGTCTTGAAAATGAAAAATATGGATAACAGAAACATCAAATATTTTTTAAATCTCTCAACTCTTCAATCAGAAAATCCGCAATATCCAATCCCTGATATTTTTGAACATCGGTAGTGTTTCTTCCCAACAAATCGGATATTATTATGTTTTTTCTGATTTTTTGACTTAATTCAGGGAGTTTTTCAAACCAACTATCGTAGGGAGTTTTGATTTTTTGTTAGTTTACTTATGATAAAAAATAAATAAAACGATTGCAAATAAAAGCAAAAATATACAAAATTAACTTTTTGTTAGAATTTGTGAATAACTTTTTTTTGTATTCAAATTGTATGCAATTCACAAAAACAAAAAGCCTCCGCATTTGTGCGAAGGCTTCAATTTGTTGGTCGGGGTACCTGGACTTGAACCAGGGACCCCCTGCTCCCAAAGCAGGTGCGCTAGCCAACTGCGCTACACCCCGAATTTATTTTTTTTGTGTAAGTACTCGATTACTAACAACTCGATTACTTTTATTAGAATAAGCGGAGAGAGGGGGATTCGAACCCCCGATACAGTTATTCACCATACGCCGGTTTAGCAAACCGGTAGTTTCAGCCACTCACTCACCTCTCCTGACCAAAGTTTGCTCTTTTTTTCAAAAAAGCGTTGCAAATTTAAATCAAAAATCTGAAACAAAAAAAATATTTCCTAAAATTTTGTTTTTAACACTCATTTTTGTCGAAAATCAATTTTGACTTCATTTAATAATTATTTATAAAATTCTGAATTTAAGCAACATAAATAAAAATATAAAAAACAATTTGCAGATTTTTAAAAAACATATAACTTTGAGGCTCAAAATTTTTCAAAATTTAAACGTTAAATAATATATTTATGGCAAAAAAATTCATTACTTGCGATGGAAATTATGCTGCTTCTCACATAGCATATATGTTTAGCGAAGTTGCTGCTATTTATCCTATCACACCTTCATCAAATATGGCTGAAAATGTTGATGATTGGGCTGCTAACGGCAGAAAAAATATTTTCGGAGAACCTGTTAGAGTTGTAGAGATGCAATCAGAAGGTGGTGCTTCCGGTGCTGTTCACGGTTCTCTTCAAGCCGGCGCTCTTACTTCTACTTTTACTGCATCACAAGGTTTACTTCTTATGATTCCAAATATGTACAAAATGGTTGGGGAATTGTTACCTGCTGTTTTTCACGTTAGTGCAAGAACTGTTGCAGCTCACGCTCTTTCAATTTTCGGTGATCATAGCGATATTTATGCTACTCGTCAAACAGGTTTTGCTCTTTTGGCAAGCGGTAGCGTTCAGGAAGCTATGGATTTGGCTGGTGTTGCTCACTTAGCTGCAATTAAAACACGTATTCCTTTCCTTCATTTCTTTGATGGTTTCCGTACTTCTCACGAAATTCAAAAAGTTGAAGCATTAGAAGAAAGCGATTATGCAAAACTTATCGATTACGAAGCTCTTCAACGTTTTCGCGATAATGCTCTTAATCCTGAACATCCTGTAACACGCGGTACCGCTCAAAACCCCGATATTTTCTTCCAAGCAAAAGAAGCTATCAATAAATTTTATGAACCTGTAGCTGATGTAGTTGCAAACTATATGAAAGAAATTTCAAAACTTACAGGTCGTGAATATAAACCATTTACTTATTATGGTTGTCCGGATGCAGAAAATATTATCATTGCAATGGGTTCTGTTACTGACCCGATTAAAGAAGTAGTTGATTATTTGAGAAATAAAGGCGAAAAAATCGGTGTACTTACAGTTCATTTATACAGACCTTTTTCAGCAAAATATTTCCTTGATGTTCTTCCAAAATCAGTTAAAAAAATAACTGTTCTTGACCGTACAAAAGAACCCGGAGCAACCGGCGAACCTCTATATCTTGATATAAAAGAAGTACTTTATACTCAGGAAAACAGACCTATGGTTATTGGCGGTCGTTATGGCTTAAGTTCAAAAGACACAACTCCTTCAATGATAATTTCTGTTTTTGAAAACATGAAATTGGCTGAACCTAAAAATCAGTTTTCAGTTGGTATTATTGATGATGTTACTTTCCAGTCTCTTCCTTTATTACCTGAAATAGATTTAGCTCCCGAAGGTACTTTCCAAGGCAAATTTTATGGTTTAGGTTCAGATGGTACTGTTGGTGCAAACAAAAATTCAATTAAAATTATTGGCGAGAATACCGATAAATATTGTCAGGCATATTTTGCTTACGACTCAAAAAAATCAGGTGGAATTACTATTTCTCACTTGCGTTTTGGCGACAAACCTATTCGCTCTACTTATTTGGTAAACACTCCCGACTTTGTAGCCTGCCACGTTACTCCTTATCTTGAAAAATATGATATGCTAAAAGGTTTGAAAAAAGGTGGTAAATTTTTATTAAACAGTATTTGGGATGTTGAAGAAACAAAAAAACGTCTTCCTGATTATTATAAAATGTATATGGCTCAAAACGATATACAATTTTATATTATCAACGCTACAAAAATTGCTGATGAAATAGGTCTTGGAAATCGTACAAATACAATTATGCAGTCTGCTTTCTTCAAAATTTCCGAAGTTATTCCTTACGACTTGGCAGTTAAAGAAATGAAAAAAGCTGTTCAGAAATCTTTCGGAAAAAAAGGCGAAAAGATTGTAAATATGAACAACGCAGCTATTGATGTAGGTAACGCTGTTATTAAAGTTGAAATTCCTGCTGATTGGAAAAATATTAATGCTACGTTCAAAGCTAAATTAGACATGAATGTTCCTGATTTTATAAAAAATGTAATGTATCCTATCAATTCACTTAAAGGTGATGATGTACCTGTAAGTGCTTTTGTTGGTAGAGAAGACGGAACATTTCCCAATGGTGCTACAAAATACGAAAAAAGAGGAGTTGCTGTTTATGTTCCTGAATGGAATCCGGAAAACTGTATTCAATGTAATCAATGTTCTTTGGTTTGTCCTCACGCTGCAATCAGACCATTCTTATTAACTGACCAAGAAAAAGCAAAAGCTCCGGCAGGAACTGTTACTTTGCCTGCTATCGGAAAAGAATTTGCCGGAATGCATTTCAGAATTCAGGTTAGTGTGCTTGATTGTACAGGTTGCGGTAACTGCGCTGATATTTGTCCCGGAAGAAAAGTTGATGGTGTTGTTAAACAAGCTCTTGAAATGAAATTGTTTGAAACTCAACTTGTTGAAAAAGACCGTTGGACTTATATGAACGATGTTGTCGGATACAAAGAAGAAAATAATGATAAATTCAAAACATTCAAAAACAGCCAATTTGCTCAACCTTTATTTGAATTTTCAGGTGCTTGTGCAGGTTGCGGCGAAACTCCTTATATCAAACTTGTTACTCAACTTTATGGTGAGAGAACGATAATTGCTAATGCAACAGGTTGTTCTTCTATCTACGGCGGAACAGCTCCTGCTACTCCATACACAGTTAATAAGCACGGTTATGGTCCAGCGTGGGGTAATTCATTATTTGAAGATAATGCTGAATATGGCTTTGGAATGGCTACCGGTGTAAATCGTCTGAGAGAAAGAATCGCAGACAGATTTGTTAAAATGCTTGAAGATAATCATTCTTCTGAATTAAAAGAAGCTTGTAAATTCTGGCTGGAAAATAAAGATAATAACGAAAAATCTTCCGAAGCATCTGCCAAACTTATTCCTTTATTGGAAAAAGACGGTAGCGAAGTTGCCAAAGAAATTCTTAAATTAAAACAATATCTTGCTAAAAAATCATTATGGATTTTCGGTGGCGACGGTTGGGCTTATGACATTGGTTACGGAGGTTTAGACCACGTATTGGCATCAGGAGAAAATGTTAATGTTCTTGTTCTTGATACAGAAGTTTATTCAAATACCGGAGGTCAATCATCGAAATCTACTCCAATAGGTGCAGTTGCAAAATTTGCTTCTTCCGGAAAACAAATACGCAAAAAAGATTTGGGTATTATGGCAATGTCTTATGGTTATGTATATGTTGCACAAGTAGCACTTGGTGCTAATTTTGGACATTATTTCAAAGTATTGAAAGAAGCCGAAGCATATCCGGGTCCATCTCTGATAATTGCTTACGCTCCTTGTATTGCTCACGGTATCAAAGCCGGTATGGGTAAAACAATTGACAGAGAAAAACTTGCAGTTGAAGCAGGTTATTGGACTCTTTACAGATTTAATCCTATGCTTGAAAAAGAAGGTAAAAATCCGTTTGCAATTGACAGCAAAGAACCTGATTTTAGCAAATTCCAAGAATTTTTGTTAAATGAAACACGCTTCACTCAATTACAACTTACATTCCCCGAACAAGCTGTCGAATTATTCAAAGCTGCTGAGGAAAATGCAAAATGGCGTTACAATTCTTATCGAAGATTATCTGAAATGAATTTTTCAAAATAATATAAATTTTTCAAAAAAAGAAGTTGTCTGTTTAGGCAACTTCTTTTTTTTCTTATTATGATTGTTACCATTTAGCTTGTTTTTTTTTTATAAATACCACAGAGTTGTCTTGAATTGGTACTTGCCATTTATATGATTTTTCCATCTGCCAATAAAATTTTCACATAATATAATAATTATGTCAGTTATTTATTCTAAATAAAAAAGTGTCTAAATATATGATTTTAAAATATTTAACTATATTGCTCTTAAATTATAACAAAATTTTCAAGTTAAAATTTGTTTTACAATTTTTATTTATTCAATGTTTTTCAATATCTTTGTAATGAAATTTGCAAAAATTTATGAAAAAAGCCGCACTTATATTATTGATATTCTGTTTGTTGACAAATTTATCAGCCCAGAAATTCGAAATATTTCAGGGTGATACTATAAACCGCATAGATGAAAATAATCAAAAGCAAGGACCGTGGATATATTTTAGCAATGACTACGTTGATAAAATAACTCAAAAAGGTTCATTCAAAGATAATAAAAAAGAAGGAAACTGGCAAACTTATTATCCTGACGGCACTTTAAAATCAGAAATGAATTATCAGGACAACAAACAATATGGTGAAGTTATTGTTTATTACCCTAATGGAAAAATTCAGGAACAGGGATTTTGGAAAACAAACAGATGGGTTGGGGAATATAAATATTTTCACGAAAACGGAACTGTCAAGTATCAGTGGTTTTTTGATGATCAAGGTAAGAGAACCGGAAATCAATCTTATTTTTACGATAACGGTAAAGTTCAGGTAGAAGGTGAATGGATACAAGGCAAAGAAGCCGGCGAAGTTAAAGAATATTACGCAACCGGACAAGTTAAAAAAGTCAGTAATTTTGTCGAAGGCTCGCTTAATGGCTCTGTAACAGAATATTACGCTGACGGACAATTAAAATCAAAATCGGTTTACGTTTCCGGAGAGGTTGACAGAACTCAAAGTTATGCTTATGCTCCTAAGGATAACAGCAATAATAACAATACAAACAATGAAGTTAATCCGGAAGTTAATAATAAAGTCGCAACAGACCCTGATTATAAATTATTTAACGGAACTGGATATTTTAAATTTATAAACCAAAACGGACAGGTTGACCGTGAAGGTGATTTTGTTGAAGGAGTCCTTGTGAACGGGAAAAAATATATTTATGATGAAAATGGAGTTAAAATTAAAACTGCATATATCGAAGATGGTAAAGTTGTGAAAGTTGAAAATGAACCTGCCAATAATTAATATTAACTATAAAATATTTTAATGATGAGAAAATTTATTTATGTAATTTTTGTGTTTTTTGTATTTTCGTGTAATGAACAAACTGGGATTCAAGAAGTTAAAATTGATAATAAACCAACAAGTGATTACCTTATTGCTGCTACTGTTTGGTATCAACAATCAGCAGAAATGCAGGCAATTTGTTATCAGACTTTTAATTTAGCAGAAAAACAGTTGCTTGTTAATGCAGCAAACTGTAAAACAGATTTACCTAAGGCTGTTGTAGTGGATATTGATGAAACTATGCTTGACAACAGTTTTTTTGAAGCTTATCTGATACATAACAATGAGTCCTACAATTATGATTTATGGAAAAAATGGGTTGTAAAT
>DYKL01000221.1 GCA_020722645.1 Acetofilamentum sp.
ATCAGCAGCAAAGCCCTGTAAATCCACGCTTTTTAAAAGTAAGTTCCGTTATAATAAAAATGAGATATTGAGTTCAGAACACTATTTTGTCGTCAAAACACACAAACAGACAAAAGAAAAATACATTTTAGATACTTTATATTTTGAATACTACAGAAATGGCAATCTGAAAGTTAAAAACATAATAAACATTAACGAGAATGATTCATTATTGTATGAAAAATACATATACAGAAGAAAAGGTTCGCTGAAAACTAAAATTATTAGCTATAAAGGCAAAAAAAGACTAAAACAAAAATACACCCGTTAGTCCCAGTTTGTAACAAAATTTAGTCGCTGGTGCAAGCATTTTGCTCGTATCAAACCCGACAAACACAGGTGCGAGTTAAGACGATTTCTTATAATTTCCCCCCGTTAGTCCCAGCTTGTAAACCAATTTAGTCGTTGGTGCAAGCATTTTGCTCGTATCAAACCCGACAAACACAGGTGCAAGTTTAGACGATTTCTTATAATTCCCCCCCCCCTTTGCCAGCTTGTATCTCGTACCACACCGCAACCCCTCTCTACAACGGCAATATTTCACAAATTGACTGGTGGTATGGAAATAATGATATGATAAAAAAATATAACTTTTCCTACGACGGTCTAAATCGCATAAAAAGTGCAGTTTATAGCGACCCGTTAAATAGAGATTTTTCAACAAGCTATTCCTATGACAAAAGCGGAAACATCTAAACCCTTTCAAGAATGGGCAATTATGAACAGAGCATAGAAATTGACAATCTGACATACAGCTACAACGGCAATATAGCCCAAATTGACTGGATTTCTAATAGTACAGACGCACAGCCGTGCGTCTTAACGTACAACTATTACTTCAATAATCAAAACAACTTCTGGCGAAAGCCAACAATTTAACAATTTAAAAACACCAACTATATAACAGAGCAAATTTTTAAACTCAATTTTTAATTTTTTTCCGGTTCAATGTTTGTGAATTTTTCGGTTTCTAATTTCTTATGCGATTTAATGTGCATTTGTATATCAACAATAAGTTTTAAAATAATCAAAAGAATCAGAAAAACAGAAGTCGTATTAAAAATTATGAGTAAAAATGCATCAAAAATAACAACAATCTGCTGAATAACAATTCTACCATAAGGAGACATCATCAGTTGCCCGACATCAGTACGCAGATATTCCTTTTTGCGAACATAATTGTAAAAAAAATGAGAATCCGTGACTTAAAATAAGAGCTATATAAGCATTGATAATATTAAAATTCCAAAGCTTATCAACAAATAAATCAAATGAAACTTAGTCGCCGTTAAATCCGGCTTCGGGAGAAAAAATTACCGAAAAAGTGAGTATAAAAATTGACTGAACAGCAATAAAACCATTGTAATGAACTATAAAAAACGGTATCATAAAGTATTTTAAACATCAGTTGTTTTCACCTTGCGGTGGACGTGCCATTGTCATCCTAAAAACATTATAAATGCCTATAATAAATGTCTCAACAACATAGATAATATAACGTCAAAAACATCCCAGCCAAAAATAAAAACTCCGGCTAAAATAAAAAGGTTTGAGACGATTATAAACAAAACAGAAGGTTTCGTCAGTATTTTAAGCATAATTATTTATAATGTTGATTTTTATAAATTTATTCGATTTTAAATCAACTTTTTACTTGTAACTTTAAACTTGCTACTCTATATATCGTCGCTTACGGGTTTCTTTTTAATTCCAACCAAAACACTACTCCAGTTTGTTGCTTTCCAGATACCTTTGTCATTTTTCTTAACGTGAAGAGGTCTTGGGCTGTCAGCTCCCGAACAATTTACGAATAATCTTACATAACTATCAGCTTCATTTCCGCTATTAGAGTTAGTATTATATTCATAAATATAAGGCAATTTTGCTTCATAATTATTCAGATTAGAAGTTCCTTTTATGTATGAGTTTGGAATTTTAGGATTTTGCGAAAGTTGTGATTTAATGAGGTTTATATCGGATTTCATCATAGATTTACCTTTGTATGTATTACCTTCCTGTAAAGATCCCATATCAACAGCGACAACAAGGCATTGTTCTCCAAATTGCTGATTTTCGGCATAAATTTTTAATGCTACTAAAAAAATTGATGCACCTCCTTCGGGTGTATTTGCGATTTGATTTCTCAGTTCAATAAATTCATCAACTGATGTAGGCAAAGAATTGATAGTTGTTGTTCTCATAATTGATGTTTTATAATGTTATAAAAAAATATTAGTTACACAAAAACCAATGTAGCACCAAATCCGTATTTTTGAAATGATGCGTCCTGATAATTTATTTTGTTTAAGTCTAAATATGCACGAATTTTTGTTTTTAGAGTTCCATTACCTTTTCCGTGAATAAAAACAGCTTTTTTTATATGATGTGTTTTTTGTGCTTTTTCGAGTTCTTCTTTGAACTTACTCATTTGAAAATCCAACATCTCCGAAGGTGTCATATTTTTTGCATCATCTAAAAGCTCAACTAAATGTAAATCAATTTCAATTAACTCTTCTTTTGGTGGTGTTTTGAATTTTTTCGGTTGATTTATTTTCAGATTTTCTATTTCTTTTTCTTTAACAACCTTATTTATTTCATCCTTTTTTATTTTTTTAACTGCTTTTGCCAAAGGATTTTCTTCCATCATTGGAATTATAAGGGCTTTTTCTTCAAAAAACTCATTTGTTCTGAAAGTTGAAGATTTATAAAAAACAGCCGGATTTATTTTAGTTGAAATTATTAACGGTTTTTTGACGTCATAAGGTATTTTACGGAAAAAGATAATTTGCAGAACAATTTCTTTTATTTCATTTATTTCTGAAAGTTCAAAAGTTTTAATTTGTTCAATATAGTTCGGTTGCAAAAAACCGGGGAAACTGTCATATTTTTCTATACGCCTGATTTGGTAAACGAATAACAAATGCCAGTTACTGTCATTTATCAGATACAAACTCTGTCTGCTTTCGGTAGGTTTGTTTTGATTTTCGGGAACAAAAGCAAAATAAATATTAACGTCTTCGTTGTCCTTTACAACAAGTTGTTCGTCATTAAAAATCTGTTCTTCGATAGATTTTACCGGCTCTTTTGATTCCGGAACAACATTAAAAAAAGAATCTTTGTTTTCGGATTCGATAATCACCAAATCGCTTAATAGATGCGGAAACTCAAAGCCATCATCAGTAAGTACTCTGACAGTTGAATAATCTATAATTTCAGTAACTTCTCCGCCACCGACATCATTCAAAAACTTAACCTTATCACCAACTTTTATACTCATATTTATTTTATTATAAAAAAACAAAAATAAAATTTTTTTCATATTCTCGGAATAAAAAAATAAAAAATGCCTAAAGTTCTGATATGTTATTTTTTTTTTTGCACTTTTGCATCAAAATAATCAACGACTTATGACAACCAAAAAACAAAAATTTCCTTTATACCTACAAATTTTAATTGCATTAGTTCTTGGAATTTTGTTTGGTATTTTTTTCCCCGATAAAGTTGAATATGTGAGCTGGTTGGGAGATGTCTTTATGCGAGCCTTGAAAATGATTATTGTACCATTGATTTTGACTTCGATAATATCTGGAGTTGCTAATCTGGGTGGCACTGATAATCTTGGGAGATTAGGGTTCAGAACTGTTACATATTATATAACAACAAGCATTTTTGCAATATTAACCGGTTTAGTTTTAGTAAACATTTTTAAACCCGGAGTAGGAGCTGATTTAGGACTTAGCGAAACGGTCGAAACACTGCCTGTTACTGAAAATCCTCTTAAAGATACACTTATAAACATTATTCCGACTAATATTTTTGATGCTTTTGTAAAAAATGATATGTTGGCAATAATATTTTTCTCTTTATTATTCGGATTTTTTATTACAAGAATTAATAAAAATTACAGCAAATTATTAGTGAATTTTTTTAATGCATCTTTTGAAGCTGTAATGAAACTGACACAATTTATTATAAAATTCACACCTATAGGTATTTTCGGAATAATTGCAAAAGTTGTTTCAGAGCAGGACGACTTGCTTGAACTTGCCGGCAGGCTTGGAATATATATGCTTGTAGTTTTAGGTGGGTTATTTTTCCACGCTTTAATTACATTGCCTACAATTGTAAGAATATTCGGAAGGGTTAATCCGTATAAACTTCTGAAAATGATGATGTCAGCATTATTAACAGCTTTTTCGACTGCTTCTTCAAGTGCTACATTATCATTAACAATGGACTGCGTTAAAAACAAAGTCGGCGTATCCAACAAAGTTGCAAGTTTTACACTTCCACTTGGAGCTACTGTTAATATGGACGGAACAGCTTTATATGAAATTGTTGTAGCACTTTTTATAGCACAGGCTTATGCAGTAGAACTGACTTTAAGTCAGCAGTTTATAGCAGTTTTATCTGCATTACTCACATCTATCGGCGCAGCAGGTATTCCTATGGCAAGTTTAGTTATGATTTCTGTAATTTTAGCACAATTAGGTTTACCATTAGAAGGTATCGGATTAATTATAGCCGTTGACAGACCTTTGGATATGTTCAGAACTGCCGTTAACGTTTGGAGTGACAGTTGCGGAGTGGTTATTATTGCTAAAAACGAAAGAGAAACTTTACTAATAGAGAAAAAAGTTGAAAGTTAAAAAAAGGTTAGGTTAACTGATAATCTATAATTCGTATCCGAGAACCAGAATATCATCAATTTGTTTAATATCACGTGGTGAATTTTTAATCCAGTTAATAAAGAAATTGTCTAAAACCTTCATCTGCTCACTCATAGGTAAATTATTGTTTTCCAGAATTATTTCACGGAATTTAATAGGAGAAATCTTTTTATGGTCATCACCGCCAAATTGGTCTTGATAACCGTCAGTGAACATATAAACCTTGTCTTTTTTCTGAAAATCAAAATATTTGTTCGTAAAATCTTCATTAATTTTGACAAAATGGTAGCCAACAGGCATTCTGTCGGCTGGGATAGTAATTATTTCGTTGTTTCTGATAATGTAAACAGAATTGTAAGCCGCAGCAATGTTAATATTTTTACTTTCAAAATCAATAATTGCAAGTGACATATCCATACCTTCCTGAGGTCCGTCTTCGCTACCGTGACCGAGTGTTTCAATAATCATCTTTCTCATTTTATTGAGAATATCGGCAGCGTTCATTTTTTCGGGTTTGTAGCTATATTCAATATTAACAATCTGATTTAGAAATGAGACACCAAGCATACTCATAAAAGCCCCAGGAACACCGTGCCCTGTGCAGTCTGCTGCTGTTATGACCAATTTTTCACCTACTTTAGAAGCCCAGTAAAAATCACCTGAAACAATATTTCTTGGTTTGTACAGGACAAAGAAATTGTTGAAATTTTCTTGCAAATAGGCTAATGGTGTAAGTAAAGCTCTTTGAATTCTTTGTGCATAATTTATACTTGAAGTAATTTCTTTGTTTTGCCGTTCAACAAATTCTTTTTGACGTTCAATTTCATCTCTCTGTGCCTCAATTTCTTCGTTTTGCTGATTAAGTTGAGTATTTTTAAGACTTATTTGTTCGTTTTTATCTTTTAAAATTATATTAGTTTTTTGTTTTTGTTTATAACTTCGGAAAATTAAAAAAGCAACAAAAAGCATAAGAACAAACCCGAGTAAAAAGAAAAAAGTAAGTAATTTTTGTCTTTTGATTTGAGCTTCTTTAATTGCATCTTTCTTTTGCTGTTCGAGTTCCTGTAATTCCTGCTTTTTATCGAACTCATACTGCATTGTAATTTGAGTTAGTTCTTTTGTTTTGCTTTCGTTCATCAAAGAATCTTTAATTTCGTGATGTTCATACATAAAATCAAAAGCATCTTTATATCTTCCGGTTTTATAATATAAATTTGACAAATCTGCATAAATTTCCTGACTAACCTGAGAAGAACCTATACTTTGAGACAATTCGAGAGCCTCTGACAAATAGTCCTCAGCTTTTTGGTAATCTTTTATTTGATAAAAATAAGAACCCAATTTTGCCATCGAGTTAACAATTCCAAAAGTATTATTTTCAATTTTACGAATTTCTAAACTTTTATGGCTCTTTTATTAAAGAATGTTGGTAACAAATTTTAATGTTTGGTATAAT
>DYKL01000222.1 GCA_020722645.1 Acetofilamentum sp.
AATTGTTTCATTGCTAAATTGTTTCATTGCTAAATTGTTTCATTGCTAAATTGTTGGCTGACACCTTTATTGAGTTATCAACAATGCACTATGCACTATGCACTATTAACTATGCACTATGCACTATGCACTATGCACTATTAACTATGCACTATGCACTATTAACTATGCACTATGCACTATGCACAATTAACTATGCACTATGCACTATTAACTATGCACTTTGAACTCGATAACTTGATAAACTCAATCGCACTTCATTTTGTTATGTTTTTCTTTCACGTATTCCATCATATCAGGGATTTGGTTTTCAATAAAATTTCTAAGTTCACTTTTTAAATAATTATTGTAATATTCATCTTTCCCTTTAAAAGGGTCTGCCGCATTATTAAAGGGACTTTCGTCAAAAGAACCGCAGGAATAAGAATTGTCTAACCAAGTGTTTAAAGTTGCATTTGGACATTGAACCAAATCATTGATTTCATACGAGCCTATTTTTTCATATTTTGTATAATTTTTCTTTTCCGAAAAACTTTTACTTTTTGAAAATTTAATGTAACCGCCGTTATTTTCTTTCAATTCAATTTTTGCTGAAAAACTCATATTTTCTTCACCTGATTTATCTTTATACGATACTTGTTCATATTTATATTGTATAACATTGTATGTCTCCGTTTTTTCTTGTTTTTCGTAAACCCAATCATAGTTAAAAGTAACAGGCAACAAAGCTCTGGTGTTAGTCAGATAATAGTAATAGCCATTAACATTCTTAATGTAATACGTTAAACCATTAGATGTTACTACAAAATAAGCATTCCCTTCAATAGTTACTTCTTTTTTCACATCAATTGTTACTGTTCTTGTTCTTTGAACTGTTTGTGTGTGAACTATGCATGCGTTTTTAGTAGTAGAGTTTTCCCATTCGGCATTGTAGTTATAGCTTTCAATAAAGAGATTTACTGAATAATCTGCATTACCGCCTGATTTTATTTCCAGATAATCTTTGTAAGTGTATCTGCCTTTAAAATCCTGTAATTCGCTGTTTATGAACGAATTCAAATCGTCATTCAGATTTGAGTTAGTAACTGAAACATTAACAGTTAATACCGCATTATCCTTGGCATCTGCCATCAATGTTCTTGCTTTACTTTTACGGGTGTCGTCAATGTCAAGATTTAGAATTTCGTTACAAATATCAATCGAACAAAAATAATTACGGTTATCGAGCTGATTTTGAGCATTGTACAATTTTTCTTCGTAAGTAATTTCGTCATTGCAACGCTTAATATTATAGGTCGGGTTTATCATTTCAATAGAATCGCAATAATTATGACAGTATTCTGACCATTGTTGATTTTTGAGCATTTTGTCGCGTTGAGCTATATAAAAATTTGTGCCTTTTGTTTGAATATCTCCGAATATTTGATTGTACTCATTCTTACGGTCAATGTTAAAATCAGGATTAATTTTCATTAAATCATAATCAAGGATATTTTTGGCGATTATGTATCTGTTTTGATTGATTTTTTTGTTAATCTGAGATTTATAGTAGTCAGTTCCCTGATTTTCGAATATATTATTGTAATTATTAATTTTTTCCTGCCCTTCTTCGTCGAAAATGATTTTATTAGCACGTTCAAAAACGAAGTCATAAGCCAAAGTGTATAAATTTTGATTTATCAGACTGTCTGCCTGATCGAAAAATGAGCCTAAAGTAGCCGACAATCGCCAGTCTAACCAAGTTTTGAATGGTTTATATTTTTTATTTTCGTTCATATATTCGGGTGTGTAAGAAACTGTCAGATATTCAGGTTTAAGAGAATAAATTTCAGTCATAAGTTTCAGATTTTCAACTTGTTTGTCGAAATCGGCAATCTGAACACTTGTCATATAAATTTCGACCAATTTCGAGAGATTTTGAACAAAAAAGTCCAAAAATGTAGGTTTTAATTCAACTGTCGATAATTTATCTCCACAATTTGACAAAAGATATTCTATTGATTCTTTGAATTTTGAATTAAGAAACAAACTTTGAGCATTTGCAAAAAACTTTGCATTTGAAAGATATAATTCATTTATGTCTTTTTGAACCGGTATAAAATTCGGATTAACAATCAACACTTTGTTCTGCGATAAATCAAGTGCGGTATTTGTTAAAATTTGTGTGCCGGAGGTGTTTCCTTTTGAAATTTCGAGTTTAATATCTTCCAAAAGCACACCAAAAGCATTTTCTGACTGATGATTAAAAACATCAATTTCGTAATTTGTAAGGAACTGTGAATTTTCGATTTCTATCCATTTATTTATCCATTTTTCAAAATTTTTGTCATTTAAAAATGTTTCGGCAATACAAATTTTTGCATCGCGGTTAAGCCTGAACAAGTAATCTTTTTTAATGTTTGCAAGTTTTGGCTGTGTTTGTCGGAAATTATCAAATGTCGGATAAATAATAAATGTCTGATTTAACAAACTGACAATCAGGTCAGATTTTTGTTCCCATTTGTAGCAATCGCCTGCATTTTTTGCGGTCGTAATATCATCAAACAAAACAGAAAAAACCAGAACACTTTGAACTTCAAATGAATCAATTAGATATTGTTCGTTGATATTTTCGCCTATTTCAGACCATTTGTCAATCCATTTCTGATACTCATATTTTTGTATAAGAATTTTGGCAGTTGATATTTTTGACAAATTCAAGGCACTTTGCAAAAAATAATCGTTTAAACTTGGAATATCATTACATTCAATGTCAAAGTTCGGATATTTTTGACGGATATAATCGTAGTTTATCTGAAGTTCATTTGCAGTCAATTCAGTATTTTTTTCATCGGCTCTGTTTATATTATCTTTGAGCCTGATAATTTCTAAATTAAGCAAGGACTTTGCCTGTTTTAAAAATTCAACTTTAATGTAATGCTCTGAAACAGAATAAGGTACAACTTCTGACCATTTATTTCTCCATTCACTGTAACGACGATTATCTTTTTGGATTTCAGCGTTTCTCATTTTACATAAAACAGGGACTTTGGCTAAATAATCATCGTTCAAATTTTCAATTTTATTAAATTCTTTGTCGTAGTTGGAATATTTTCTGCGTGTAAAATTGTAATTATCAATCAGTTTGTTGTTTTCATCAATACAATAATTTTCGTTGCCTTCGTTAATATATTTTTTTATAAGATTTAGTTGATTATTAAAAATATAATTCGATTGAAGTATAAAAGCATCTAATTTATACTGTTCATTAACATTTTCGGGACAAAGTTCACTCCATTTGCTCTGCCATTTTTGATAATCTGAGCTTTTTGAATAATAATCGGCTTTTGATATTTTTGCAAGATTTTCAGAACGTTCCAGATAAATATCATTCAAATCAGGGATAGTTTTCAGAAAATCAGTCTCCTTAGTTTTGTTTCTGACATAATCAAGCGTAGATTTGGTATAAACAGCTTGCGATTTTGAAGCCTTTTCATCACCGTCAGCAATAAATCCGTTCAATGTTTCCATCTGTTTTTTTAAAACTATAACAGACTGTTTTTCAAACTCTTGACGAGTATCAACGCTGTAATTTTTATCCCATTTCTTTTTCCAGCGTTCAACAAAACCTTTACTGTCGTTGTATAAACCTATTGAAGATTTTTGGGTAATTTTTTGAGCCTGTTTTATTGAATTACAAGCAAAAAGCAATGAAAAAGAAAATATAAAAAGTAATTTTAATCGCACTATTTTATTTTTTTTTTGTTTATAATTGAATACTGCCAAATTTAGATTTTTTTAACTAACTAACATATTAATACGTATTTTTTTTTTAATTTTAGTGCATTTAATTTTGTTTTTTCGCCTTTTTTCAGTTTGATTTTTTAATTTTTAAATAAAAAAAGTATTTTTGCAAGTTCAATCAATAATTAATTAGCAAATTAGTTAATTAGCCAAAGAAACAATGAAACAATGAAACAATGAAACAATGAAACAATTTAGCAATGAAACAATGAAACAATGAAACAATTTAGCAATGAAACAATGAAACAATGAAACAAATTACTTTTACCGAAAAAAAGGACACACGTTCAGGTTTTGGAGATGCCCTTACAGAATTAGGAAAAACAAATCCCAATGTTGTAGCCTTATGTGCAGATTTGACAGGTTCTTTAAAAATGGAAAAATTTGCAGAAAATCATCCTGAAAGATTTATTCAGACAGGTATAGCAGAAGCAAATATGATTGGAATAGCAGCAGGATTAGCAACAAGCGGAAAAATACCATTTGCCGGAACATTTGCTGTTTTTGCCTCAGGCAGAACCTACGACCAGATACGTTTAACCGTTGCTTATTCGCATAAAAACGTTAAAATAGCCGCATCACATTCAGGTATTTCGGTGGGAGAAGACGGAGCCAGTCACCAAATGAATGAAGATTTAGCGTTAATGAGAGCTTTACCCGGTATGGTTGTTATAAATCCATGCGATTATAATCAGACAAAAGCCGCAACTTTTGCAGCAGCCGAATATTACGGTCCGGTTTATCTACGTTTCGGACGTCCAAAAGTGCCTAATTTTACTCCCGAAAATCAAAAATTTGAAATCGGAAAGGCATATTACATTAACGAAGGAACAGATGTTACAATTTTTGCAACCGGACATCCAGTATGGCAAGCTGTTGAAGCGGCTCAAATACTTTCAAATCAAGGGATATCGGTAGAACTGATAAATATTCATACACTAAAACCCATTGACAGCAAAGCTATAATTGAATCGGTGCAAAAAACAAAAGCAGTTGTAACAGTCGAAGAACATTCTGTAATAGGCGGTTTAGGTGACGCAGTTTCAAGTGTTCTATCAACAAATTATCCTGCACCTGTCGAAATGGTAGGCATAAATGATACCTTTGGTGAAAGCGGTACAACAGAAGATTTATACGAAAAATACGGATTAACCACTAATAACATTGTTCAGGCGGCATTGAAAGTTATCAGCCGAAAAATGTAAAACAAAAATTCAGATGCTTAATAAATTAAGGAAATTTTTAAATAATTACGGACAAATCAGAATTATCGAAGCTATTGTTGACCCTGATGTGCAGGTTGAATACCTTGAATTTGCTTCAAAAACAAGGAAAAAATTCGACAGAGATAAAGTTATAGAAGAATCAGACAAAATATTTGACGAAAATTATGATATTGACGAAAAAAAGAAATTGCTCACTTTAATAGCAGTTATAGATGATGTTGAATTATACAGGAAACTCGAAAAATATTTGGAAATAGCACCTGAAAACATCAAACCGTGGGTATTGCTTGCCCATCAGGAAAGTCAGACTGTTATTCAAAGCAGCCTTTTAGATGAAAATCAAATTTTAATTTCAACCGGTTTGGGTGGAAAAGGGGACAAAATGCGTTTTTTTATAGTTCTTCAGACAGAAAACAAAAAAAATATTGTAAAAAAATTCCAGGAAATCATTAAAAATGAAGTTTTATATACTTTTGAAAAAAACGATTGTGAATTAGAGCAGATTAATTTTAAAAATTATTTTTGTACAATGGTAGCTCTTATTCCTTTTGACATGGAGATTGAAAAAGTTTTTGTTGATGTAATTTCGGAATGCAATAATCTTGGAGTCAATTTTTCGGACAAATTTATAGTTACAAATGTAAAAATCCACACGCCTGAACAGACACAGGATTTGATAAATGAACTTGAAGAAAAAGCAAAACAAGACGCCGAAAATCCTTATGAAGAAGAAAATTTAATATTCGACGAAAATAATTTGAATGAAGACGAACCTTTTGACGATGATGAAGATTATGATGATGATGCTCCTTTTGACGATGATGAAGATTTTGACGATGATGAAGATTTTGACGATGATGAAGATTTTGACGATGATGAATTTAATGATTTTTTAGACGATGATATAGAAAATTTGTTCAATGAAGACAATGAATTTGATGAAGATGAATTTAAAGATGAAGATGAAGAAGATGAAGAAGATGATTCTTATTAGTCAATTAGCAAATTAGTTAATTAGCAAATTAGTTAATTAGCAAATTAGTCAATTAGCAAATTAGTTAATTAGCAAATTAGTCAATTAGCAAATTAGTCAATTAGCAAATTAGTTAATTAGCAAATTAGTCAATTAGC
>DYKL01000223.1:0-4692 GCA_020722645.1 Acetofilamentum sp.
CGATTGTTCATAGCTATTTACAATTATTTTATTGCCACCAGTCGAAAGACCGGCGAGAACGAGGGTACGAGCTGCAAGCTCGCACCAGCTAAAGGCTGTTCTGTTCGGTGAGGACACCAAACAGGGCAGAATACCACCAGTCGAAAGACTGGCGGGAACTGGAAGAATTTTTAATGATTTATGTTTATATGCGAAACAACAAACATTTCAAAAGCATTCCTTAAAAGAATTTCCTCTTTTACTCTTTTAATCGAAAAATCAAGAATATTAAAGTTTTTGTCGAAATCAACATTAATACAGTCGTTTTCGTAAGTAACTAATTCTTTGCTAACAGTCAGTTTGTGAATCAGAAAGCCGTCTTTAAATTTAACCAAAGTTTCGTCGTTATGTTTAGTAATAAAATAACCGAAAGGGCTTTGAATAAAACTTTCGTTAGAAAGATGTACTTTTGGTTTGTCCAAATAAGGTTTTCCGCTCGAAGGGCAGAATGTGGCACAATTCCCGCATTCGTTGCACCAGTCGGCAATGTTGTAAGTCTGTTTTTTTTGTTTAATTTCAAGTTCAACATCAAAAACCTGAGTTTGTCTTTGTCCGACAATTACAATTTTATCCAATTTAACTTTAAGAGGTTCGACTTCATAGGATTGATTAGCCATATTTGGACAAACAGAGACACAAATATCGCAAAGTTCGTCACATAACAAACATCTTTCGGCTTCTTTTTTAGCTTGTTCGAAATTGTAAGTTTCATTAATCTGATTGAAGTTAAAACGTTCATCAAAATTCAGCTCTTTCATTTTAACGGGAGCTGTTCTTAACGCACGTTTGATTTTTAAATCGGTATAAGAAATTTGCTTTTTAATTTCAGTTTTTTCTACTTTGAAATCCGGATTTTTTCTTTTTATTATTTCAAAAGCAGTATTTTTCCCGTCAGCAATGGCTTTTATAGCCGAAGCCGCACCTCTGACCGCATCACCGCCTATAAATATGTTTTCGATATTTGTGAAAGGGATTGTCTTATTTTTGAAATCCGGAGCATTAAGAAAACTAAAGTCTTTTTGTTGTCCCAATGCAGGAATAACCGAGTCAATTTCCATTTCAAAACTTGTATCTGGATTTTTGATAGGTTTAGGTCTTCCTGCTTCTGTTTCAACCAAAGTAGTTCTGATAAGTTTGATTCCAACTAGTTTTCCTTTTTCAGTAATCAGTTCTTCGGGTTCGACAAGTTCAACAATTTTAACGCCTTCGTTGATTGTTTCAACAATTTCTTCGTAGTTTGCCGGCATAAATTCTTTTGTACGGCGGTATAAAATATAAACCTGTCCGTTTTTACCCACTAATCTTTTAGCAACTCGTGCAGCATCCATTGCAGTATTTCCGCCTCCTATAACAGCAACTTTTTTGCCGATGTCCTTATTGTAATCGTTTCTGATTTTGTAAAAGAATTTTAAGGGGTCGTAAACACCGGAAATATTAAAATCGTAAATATCAACTTTAAGAGAAGCTTGCATACCGGCAGCAACAAAAATGAATTCGAAGTTTTTTCGCAGTTCATCAAATTTATTTGAATCAACTTCCTGTTTATAATTAATTTTTACGCCTAATTCAAGAATATTATTGATATCAATTTCAATTTTTTCGTCCGGAAGTCTGAATTTTGGAATAGCGTTAGCGAGCATACCGCCCGGATTGGGCTTGCTTTCGAAAATTTCCACTTTAAAACCATATTTTGACAAATAGTAAGCAGCACTCAAACCTGCCGGACCTGCACCTATAACAGCAACTTTTGATGTTATAAGATTTTTGTTTATTTGAGTTTTTTGATGTTTAGTATTATCTGCAATAAATCTTTTTATGTCTCTGATATTTAGTGGTTTGTCATAGTTGATTCTGGTGCATTTCTCCTGACAAATATGGTCACATATATATCCTGTTACAGCAGGGAAAGGATTGTCCTGCAAAATTATTTCCAATGCTTTTTGATTTTCATTTTTTTGCAAAAGATACATATATTGCGGTATATTCTGATTTGTAGGACATGTAAATTTGCAAGGGGCTTCTATGCAATCAAATTTTGTTAGTTCTCTGTTGATTTTTATTGAAGGCTCATGAAAACTCTCTTTTTTAAATGACTCTGACATTAAAACTTCTTCTGCATATCTGTTGAGATTGTCTAGGGCGTTTAATTTAGAATTTTTATGCTTGTTCAGGTTTTTTTTGTTGATAAAATCTTCAATGTTTTTTGAGTTTTCGGCTTCTTGTTTAAGATTGTCAAAATATTGTTTTAATCTGCCGTATCCGCCGGGTTTGAGCAAGTCGGAAGAGACAGTAACAGGTTTTAGACCGCAACTGATAATGTCTGCAATATTAAAAGCATCTGCACCGCCTGAAAAACTTATGTTTAGTTCCCCATTAAATTCATTTTGAATTTTTTTTGCGATATTTATCGAAATTGGGTGTAAAGCTTTTCCGCTCATATACATCATTTCGTTCTTTTTGTCAAAAATGTCTTTATTATTAGTGCTTTCGAGAGTGTTTGTGAGTTTTATGCCGAAAAAGACATTGTTTTCTGCGGATAACTTCAGAAGATTTCTGATAATTTTTAAAGCATCGGGATATTTCAAGTCGTGTTCAAATGCCGAAAAAGGAACATTAGTTTTAAAGCCGTTCTGAAGTAAGATTTTGTGAATCATTTCACTGCCCAAAAGAGTGGGGTTTAGTTTGATATTTGTGTTGATTTTTCGTTCACTAATCAGATAACTTGCAATTTGTTCAATTTCGTCGGGAGGGCAACCGTGCATTGTCGAAAGAGTAATATTATCACTTATTTGAGAGGGTATTTTCAGATTTTCGATTTTAGGATAAATATTTTTTATTTCTTTGATTTTGGCATTTAATTCTTCGCTGCAATTGTTCATTTTATCTAAAAACCATTGTACATTAGGCTGCATAATGCCTTTTAAATCGTACCCGACGCTCATATTAAAAATCATTCCTGTATTATCAAAGCCAAGTTTGTCAGCAAGAATATGTATAATAATCCATGCATTCAGATATTCGTTAAAAGCTTCTTTTATTTTGAGCTCCTGAGACCATTCGCAGTTGTATCCTTCGTCTTGCATATCAATGCAGGGTTTTGAAACTTCTAATTCGTCTAAGGTTTGAACAGTTTTAAGCTCAATAAATCTGGCTCCGAGCAACCATGCAGTAACGATATTTTGTGCAAGTTGAGTTTGAGGTCCGGCAGCAACACCAATGGGGTTGTCAATTTTTTTGTTCAAATAATCCAATTTGTAGAAATCATTGTTTGCAGCTTTGAAAAAAAGTGCTTTAGGAATGCCTAAAACCTCATTTTCAGATATTTGCTTTAAGAATATTGAAACTAATTTGTCTAATTTTGTCGGATAAAACTTATCGTTAAATAACATATTATGGAGTTTATAAAGTTTGTAAAGTTTGTAAAGTTTATAAAGCTTGCCCTGAAAGGGTCTAAAAGCCTGCCCTGAAAAGGTCTAAAAGCTTGCTCTGAAAGGGTCTAAAAGCTTGCCCTGAAAGGGTCTAAAAGCTTGCCCTGAAGTGGTCTGAAAGCCGCCCTGAAAAGGTCTAAAAGCCTGCCTTGAAAAGGTCTAAAATCTTGCACTGAAAAGGTCTAAAAGCTTGCCCTGAAAGTGCTTTTATTGAAAATCAAATGCTAATACTTTATGACCTTTCAACTTTATAAACTTTATGAACTAACTCTAAATAGCTTATAATTAAATGTTTATGAACAAAATGTCCGATAAACTAAGCATTTTAGACTAAATCAAAAATATTTTAAAAATATTTAATAATGAAATTTTTTAAGAATAAATTTCAGATTATAAGCGTATTTGTTTGTGCGAGTGGTATTAATGTGCTGTATTTTAGAGGTTTACTCTAATGCTTTATTTAAAAAAGTATTGAAAATGCTCATTTTTTGATAATAGCTTAAAATTGTTGTTAAAAAATCATCTGATAATATAATTTTTTTGCTTATTTTCTTACTTACCAGATAATCTTTAAATTTTAACAAATCAATATGAGAAAAGTTTTTGTCGAAACCTCTTGGTGGATTTACTAATTTGTCGCCTGTAATTTGCTGAAATACTTTTTTGAAATTTTTTTCTTCAATTATTTCCAAGAATTTGTCAATATTCTGATAAATGTACCATCTTATTTTTTTTAGATTTTCATTGTTTGGACAATAAACACCACCTGCAACGAAGCAATTGTCAGGTTCAAAATGAAGATAATATCCTGCATAACCGCTTTTTTTGCCTCCCTGTGAAATAAATATGCCGAAATTTGTTTTATAAGGTCTTTTGTCAGCAGAAAATCTTATGTCGCGGTTAATACGAAACATACAACTCTGAGCGTTTTCAAATTTAACTGATGTATCAAACAAGCTGATTTTTTCGATCAATGTTTCTGTAATTTCAACTGCAATTTTTTTTGTTTTTTGATATTTATCTCTGTTTTGGTCGAACCATTCACGATTGTTATTGTTTTTTAATTCATTTAAAAAATCTAATATTTTTTTATTATTGTTTGTCATTTCAGTTGTTGAGTTTTTTGAGTTATTGATTTTGTAGAGACGTTGCATGCAACGTCTGTACAGTTTATTGATTTTGTAGAGACGTTGCATGCAACGTCTGTACAGTTTATTGATTTTGT
>DYKL01000223.1:4792-6124 GCA_020722645.1 Acetofilamentum sp.
AGAGACGTTGCATGCAACGTCTGTATAGTTTGTCGAGTTATTAATATAAGTTTTATTAAAAATTTGTTTGAAAATACATTTTTTTCCTTAAAGTATTATCTTTGTGGGCAAAAATAAATTATTTTTTATGAAATTCAAAAATATTTCTTTGTTTTTCTTTGTTTTTGTGCTTTTTGCCTGTAACAAAGACAAAAATCAGAATTTAGATATAAATTTTGTAGTCAGTGGTTTTTATAATAATGTCCCTGAAAACACATATATTTACTTAGTAAACCGAAAAGCACAAAATACCGTTTTAATTGATTCAGCTCTTATTACAGATTCTGTTTTTAATCTGAAAGGTAATATTAAGGATTCAGAAGATTTTTATTTTATAAAACTTTCAAATTCTGACTATTTTGTTCATTTAATAGCAAAGGCAGGTGATACAATCAAATTAAGAGTTGATTATAATAAGCCTCAAAATTATAAAATTCTAAATCCTCAACAGTCTGAGGCGATTCAAAAAATTGAAAATCATATTTTTATTATTAACAGTCAAATTAAAGCAACGGAAGATATTGAAAAAATTGACAGTCTGAAGAAAATACAAATAAATTATTCTTTAAACTTTTTATCGGAACAAGATACAACATTAGCCGCAATCATAGCACTTTCAGAAAAATTTATAACCGGCGAACCTGTTATTCCAATCGAAAAATATTTGCAATTATATCAGGACACCGAAAAAAAATTAAGGCACAGATATTTGGATTTAGACCATTATTCAAGTTTTGTTGAGTTTATAAAAAACTATGAGATTTCTGTTCTCAGAGACAAACCAATTGATTTTGAAAATATAAAACCGGACAAAATTCAAAATTTCAGTTCAAAAACAATTTTGGGTGAAGATTTTAACTTGGCTAATTTAAAGGGGAAGAAAATTCTTCTTGTATTCTGGGCTTCGTGGTGTGTTCCTTGTTCGTACAACAATAAAGTTTTGAAAAGAATTGCAGAAAATTACAAAGATATTGAAATAGTTCAGATTTCACTTGATAACAATATTGAAATATTGAAGGATACTTTATCTGTTTATGGTTTTGAACATTATCTTATAAATGACGAAAATGTCTGGGGTAGTGAAATAGCTAAACAATACGTTGTAAATAATTTACCAACTAATATTTTAATTGACCAGAAAGGTAATATTATATTACATTCTTCAAATACCAATGATTTGTTCAGGTTTTTCGAGAAAATAAAATAGTCGCCAGTAATGGATGCGTTTCAAATGATAGCTTTAAACGGAACTTACTTTTAAAAAGCGTGGATTTACAGGGCTTTGCTGCTGAT
>DYKL01000224.1 GCA_020722645.1 Acetofilamentum sp.
TATCAGTAATTTGAGATTGTAGTGTGAAATTTTCAATTAAAGTTAGGTAAATAGATAATAAAGCATTTAACCGCAAAGATTTTCGCAAAGAAGCGCGAAGAATATTAGACATTTATTTAAAACCCATTACTAAACCGTTCTATTATCTAAAAGAATTCTAAAACATTTAGTTTGGGTTATTTTTTTTGTAATATAAACCTACAACAACTTCTTCAGTAGCCCAAACCTTTTATAAGGAGCGTATTTAAGGGGTAAATCAATAAATGTTGCAGTATTTACAACTGCCCTGCGGTTACAGAAAGCAAGGAAACTTTCTTTCCCGTGATATTTAGCCATTCCGCTGTTCCCTACTCCACCAAATGGTAATTTGTCGTTTACAATGTGCATAATTGTGTCATTTATGCAGGCTCCACCGGAACTTGTGCGAGAGAAGACCTGTTTTGCATTTTTCCCGAAATAATAAAAAGCAAGCGGTTTTTCATGACTTGTCACATAAGAAATAACTTCGTCAATTTTTTCAAAAGTCATAACAGGTAACAAAGGACCAAAAATCTCCTGCTGCATTATTGGAAAATCCGGTTTTACATCATCAATTATTGTCGGTGAAATGTATTTATTTTCGATGTCCACATCACCGCCCTCAACAATTTTACCATGTTCCATAAGCGTTTGCAGTCGTTCGACATTCATTTTATTTACAATTCTGGGATAAAACTTGCTTTCCTTAATATTATCACCAAACATTGTTTTAAAATGTTGTGCAATTTTTTTGATTAATTCGTCTTTAACCGATGAATGAGCAAAAAGATAATCCGGAGCAATACATGTTTGACCCGAATTAATTGTTTTACCCCACGCAATCCGTTTTGCAGCGACATCAATATTTGCGTCTTTATCAACAATGCACGGACTTTTGCCACCAAGCTCAAGAACTACAGGTGTAAGGAATTGAGACGCAGCTTTCATAACAACTTTGCCGGTGTTAGGACTACCGGTGAAGAAAATCACATCAAATCTCTGATTCAGCAATTCTGTATTTACGTTTCTTCCGCCTTGTGTAATAGCAATATATTTTTTGTCAAAAGTATCTTCAATCATCTGCTGCATAACATTTGCAACTGTCGGGGTATATGGAGAAGGTTTCAAAACAGAGCAACATCCTGCAGAAATAGCCCCAACCAAAGGATTCATCAATAACTGAAAAGGATAATTCCAAGGTGCTATAATAAGCGAAAGTCCAAGAGGTTCATAAATAATTCTGCTTTTTGAAGGAAACATATAAAGCGGAGTATGAATTTTGGAAGTTCGTGACCAACGTTTTATATGTCTGATGTGATTTTTGATTTCCTGTTTAACAAGGCTGATTTCAGTCAGATATGCTTCTTCGTATGATTTTCCTAAATCCTGCCACAAAGCATCGGAAATTTTTTTCTCGAACTTATCAATTGCCTTATGAAATTTTTTAAGCTGTTCAATTCTGAAACTTATTTTTTTTGTTGATTGAGATTCAAAAAATTTTTTTTGAGACTCAATTATACTTTTTATTTCGTTTAAAGATGTTTCTGTCATTTTTGTTAGTTTTAAATTTAGAATTAACTGAATAAGTGAATTAACCCACATTATTCATAAATAATGTGGAGTTGAAAGCCTGCCCTGTAAGGGTCTAAGTTGAAAGTTAAAAGGTTAAGTTGATTTTAATTAAATATTTTTTAGCACAAATTTGGGCTAAATTTTAAAAATAATAGCAAAGATCCTTTCAGGACAAGCTTTATGAACCTTAAACTTTTAACTTTATAACTCCTGAACTAGCGAAGCGACTTCACGTAAGTAATTATGTGAATAATTCAGGTTAATTGAAAATCTGAAGAATTAATTGAATGAATTTACTGAATAAGTATTCTATAATTCCAGCATACTACATTAAAGCTTATTGCCCTGTATGGTTTTGTTTACCACCGAAAAGTCTTACGACACTTTCGGGATATTGCCCTGTATGGTGTCCTCACCCTACAGCCCTGTATGGTTTTGTTTACCACCGAAAAGTCTTACAACACTTTCGGGATAAATAAATTACTAAACAAACTCTAAAAACTATGAACAATGCACTATTAACCCCTAACTCTTCAGTTTTTTAGAGAATAGTATTACATTTATAACAGATACACAGTTATTTAATCATTGTTTTGCACAAAAACAAGTATTACGTAAATAGACAATTTGATTTTAGAATAATTATTTATAAACTGCTGATTATGTGAATATTGTAAAAACCAATTACCCAAAAGTGAAGAGTTAGGGATTAACTATAATATAATAACTCGACTAAGGTGTCAGTCAACAATGAAACAATGTAACAATGAAACAATTATCTGTAAAAATCTGCTTCGTAAATCGAATAGTTACCTACATTGTCATATATCAGCAATCTGAAATGATTTTTACCGGTTTTAGTTTTTTCGTCGAATTTATAATAAAATAAATCGTCTTTTTTGTCGTAAACAACTATTACCCATTCACCGTTTACAAAGCCTGCCCATTCTCCTATTTCGCTCATCTCATCTGTAATTTCAAATTTTATTGAACTATAAGAGGACATATTTTTTCCGTCAGAAATATTTACAGGTTTTATAACCGGTGGTTTTAAATCTAAGTCTATATAATAAAATCCAAATTCTCTGGTCAAAACCGATATGAAATCATCTTTAACTTTACCAAGATAAACTTCATTATCTCCTTCAAAATCACGTCTTAAAATTACAACCTTTTCTTTATATTTATCAGGCACTAAAGCTACAGATAACGATAAAACAAAGTAAGATTTAAGCGGAACAAACTCATTATGAACTTTATACATCGGAGAATAAATATTACCTTCAAAAGTTTCAAATTCAAAAAACAAATTGTCGAACAATGTTTTTTCAGGGAAAAAAATTTCTATGCCTTTTTCTTTAAACTTATTTTCTCTGTCGTATCGAAATAACATACTTGAATCTCTTTTAATTTTCAATTCTGTTTCCTTTATCGTACTTTTAACATTAAAACTTACAGAGGTGGAATTACCTTTTATATCAGCCACAACATATTTTAAATTATGGACGTTATTGTCATAAAAATTTATAACACCATTATTTTCTACTTCGATATACTGCGATAGTTCATTGTTTGGTTGTTTACGAGTAGTCTGAATACGCATATCTGTAGTTTTCCGGCGTTTATAGTCAATCAAACTGTTAATATCCCTTGTGTTTTCGTAACTGATTTGATTATTTTCAGAATGAAAAACAAGTTTTCCGTCGCAATATAATTTAATCGAATAAATTGCATTGCTGCTGCCGACATCATCTATGTAGTCATAAGCTTCTATTCCAAAATATATCTGACCATTTACAGTAATATTTTCAGATAAATTCGTGCCTATAACATGAATAGTGATTGATTCATTTTTAAAATTGACAGAGCTTTTGTCATCAGCCGGATAAACAGCAATATTTTTAATTTCGGGACTTTTTGTATCTTTGGCATAGTGGAAATAAAGCGGGTTTAGAGGCTCATCATTAGGAGTTCTGATTTCGTAATGCAGATGAGGTCCGAAAGAATAACCAGAATTGCCGGAATAACCTATAATCTGGCCTTTTTTCACAGGAAAAAGATTGCTGTCCAAGTCAATATCAAATTCAAATTTTTGGATATTATTCTGCATTTGCCTTACCCAAGCTTCGACATCTTTTGTATAATTTTGCAAATGTCCGTAGTTTGTAATCAAACCGTTAGTATGTTTAACGTACAAAGCATACCCATAGCCGCTTCTGCTGACTTTAATCCGTGAAATATAACCATCAGCAGGGGCATAAATTTTTTTCCCGTTTTCACCAGTACGTAAATCTACACCTCCGTGAAAATGATTTTCTCTTAATTCACAAAAATTACCCGAAACCAGAAGTGTTTCGCCCAATGGATCTCTGAAATAATCTTTTGGATAGTCGTATTGCCCAAAAACACTTAAATTTAAAACAATTAAGATAAAAAAAAGTAATAATCCACGCATAATCCATCTAAAATTTTAAAATTTATGCAAAATTAGTTTAAAATATATATTTAAAAAACGCAAAATTTGATTTCAATACCATAATTGTTATTTTTGCAAACCTTAGATTTCTTTAAAAAATGAAAATTTCAGCTTCAATATTCTCAAATAAAGACGATTCAATAATTGAAACCGTAAAAAATATCGAAAAACTCGCCGTTGATTTTTTGCATATTGATTGCAATGATGATATTGCTGTTTTTGATTCAATAAAAAAAATCAAAGAAATTACCGAACTTCCGATTGATTTACACTTAATAAGCTCAAAGCCTGAAAACTATTACGATATTATAAAAAAATATAACATTGAACAAGTTACGTTTCAATATGAAAATTTAGAAAATAATTTCCAAATCCCTGAAAACATTGCAAAAAAAATCGGTATTGCAATAACAAATGATACACCAGTAAGTATCTTTGAAAAATTTAAAGAAAAAGCAACACATATTTTGTTGATGACAACAGTTCCCGGGCAAAGCGGCGGCAGTTTCAACAAACTAACATTCTCCAAAATAAGGCAATTCAGGAATAAATTTCCAAACAAAGAAATTTTTGTTGACGGAGGAGTAAATGACAAAGTTTCGTTTATATTACGCAATATGGGTGTGCATACTGCCGTTATAGGGTCGTTTTTATTCAAAGACAAACCTTACAATTCAATTCTGAAACTTCAAAGCAACGAGATAAGCTCAAATTTTACAGCGGCAGATTTTATGCTCGAATTTGAAGAAATACCGGTTTTGTACGAAAAAAATTTTACTTTTCTTGAACTTTTACAAACTATCGAAAAATATGGTTTCGGATTAGCAATAGTTTCAGATAAAAGTCATAATTTTAAAGGATTAATTACAAATGCAGACATCAGAAGAGGTTTAATCAAATTTTTTGAGCAGATGCCAAACATCAATCCCGACGAATTAATTAATCGCAAACCTGTTGTTGTCAATGAACAAAACACTGTCGAAGAGATTATAAAACACATTAAAAAACAAACTTTTCCGATACAATTTTTACCGGTTGTTGATAATAACAACAAAATCAAAGGATTATTACGTTTTAACAATTTAATAAAAGGTGAGTTATGATATTACACATTTCCAAAAAATTTGAAAATAAAATTAACGAAATTGCAGAATTTTACGAAGCAATTGTTATAAAAAAAGAAACTGAATTTGTACTGGTAACACCTTCAAAAATTAAGGAATTACAAGAAAAAGACAAAGAATTTGTTAATAAAATTTATGTTGCCGAAAATGATATGCAATTATGCAACATAAAGTATCAGCCCAAAAGAGAAGTAAAAATCGGAGATATAGCGATTGGAGGGAAAAACAGAAATACAATTGTAATAGCCGGACCATGTTCGGTGGAATCGGAAGAACAAATAGAACAATCATCACAATTATTGTTGAGTTTAGGCCTTAAATCAATGCGAGGCGGTGCATACAAACCCAGAACATCTCCTTATACTTTCAGAGGAATGGGTTTGGAGGGCTTGAAATTATTGGCAAAAATTCGTGAAAAATACGGTTTTTCGATTGTTACCGAAGTACGCGATTCTACACACGTTGATGAAATTATCGAATATGCAGATGTTGTTCAAATCGGCGCGAAATCAATGTACGACCATGGGATATTGAACAGATGCGGAAAAACAAACAAACCCATATTGTTAAAAAGAGGATTCGGTGCAACATTGCAGGAGTTTGTACAAATTGCTGATTTTATTATGTCTGCCGGAAATGAAAATGTCATACTTTGCGAACGCGGAATCAGAACATTTGAGACAAAAACCCGTTTTACCCTTGATTTATGCGGTGTAGCATTTCTTAAAGAACATACAAATCTGCCGATAATTCTTGACCCTTCTCACGCAATGGGCTATGCTTACGGTGTCCCCGATTTGGCAAGAGCTTGTTTGGCAATGGATATTGACGGTTTGTTGATTGAAACACACCCAAATCCGAAAGTTGCAAAATCTGATGCTTCTCAACAGCTCACTCACGAAGAATTTACGAAACTTTATAAT
>DYKL01000225.1 GCA_020722645.1 Acetofilamentum sp.
ATCTTTTATGACAAATATTATAACTGTATTGTGCCTAATTTTTGATTAGATAAGGCAGTAACTTTCAAAAAAAATGACCCTACATCTGCCTTTATTTCAAGTGAACTGAAATTCGCTTCTTTTTTCGTTTTATTTATCAACCTTGCGATGGTATCAATCGGTATAATTTTAATGACTTATTCAGTCATATTATGGCTTAAGGAATAAAAAAACGGCTCAATTTTTAATATTCAAGCCGTTTTTTATTGATATTAGTATCTGATTATAAGTTTTCCGTAAATATTCCTTCTATACTGCGGTATTCGTGATGCATAATAAGTTCCGTTAGCACTTCTGACTCCCGGATGATAATATTCCTTATCCAAAATATTAAAAACAGAAGCTTGAATAGAAATTCCTTTCCAAATATTATATGTAACTGCACCGTTCAGAACAAAATATGCATCAATAAAATCATACGGATTTCCTGAAATAGTTGTATTTTCACCCGTTGGTTTTTCCCCTACCCAATTAGCTCTGAGGTTTATATCTAATTTATCGAAATAAGATGCTGTAATTCCTGCGTTAATCTGGTGGTCTGCAATATCTCCTATTCTGATTTCATCGGCTTCAGTTGTGTTATATGGATTTGTATAAGTGTAATTAAAATATGCATTGTAATTTTTTAAAACAAAATTAACTGTACTTTGTCCTCCGAAAATTCTCATCGAACCCAAAGCCTGATGCTGTGTGGTAGTTACAGTGTTTCCCTGTTCGTCAATATATGTAACATTAGCAGTGCCGACAACACCGTCATACAAGGCATAAAATCCTGAAATGTCAATATATAGAAATGAAGCAGGTTTGTATCCTATGTAAGCGTCGAAGTTTCTAACTTTTTCGGGTGGTAATGACGGATTATTAAGCAATCTGCCGGGTGTTGTTCCGTATTTTGTCCAATATCCAGCATCTTTAAATGCTTCTGAATAAATTAACTTGAAAACAAGATTTGACGGTGTAAAAACGATCGCTGCCTTTGGATTAAAAACATCTCCGTATCCGCCGGTTTTACGTATTTTGTTATAGTCAAATCTTCCTCCTAAAACAAAACTTAAATTTGTCTTGGGTTTGTAGGTAATTTGAGAATACACACCTATATCATTACTGTAATAATGATTTCCGCCAAGTGTGTTTACAGGTAAAGCTGTCTCTTCTGGATTTTTTTCGTAACTGTAAATATAATCTCCTTGTATGTGGCTATGCCTGTACTCGCTGCCTACGAATAAAGATATTTTTTCTGAAAAATCATAGTTAATTCTGAGTTCATTTCTTAATTGAACTGAATAAGTTGAATAATAAGCTATCCACCAGTATGGTATTTGTCTTTGTTCTACCGGTAATAAATTTCCAAGGCTGTCAGCTAAACCGCTTAATCCTATTTCTCCGTTCAGATATCCTGTATAGTAATATTCTTTGCTTTCACCGTCAATGCCGTGCTGTTTAAAGTTTGAAAAACTTGTAATTGACAATTTGTCTGTAATTTTTTTATCATATTTTGCGTATATGTATGAATTTTTCGGAGTCCAAATTCCTCCATTAGCAGGTCCCAGTTCATAATCATCTCTATACCAACCTCCGTATCCGTTTCTACGGCGGAATGTTTCAAAACCTAATGTAAAATTACTTATTTTAAGTTTCCCGTAAACGTAATAATTATCAGTATTGTTTGAATATTGAGGTTTAATTCCGTTTAAACCGTCGCCATTGTAATATATTTCGTTATCCATATCCATTGCTATCTGAGCAATATTGTCGTTTGTTGTACCTAATATATTTTTATAATAATCCAAATCGTAGCCACTCAAGTCATAGTCCCAGTCGTCATATTCAGATAAATCCATTTCGTCAGACAAATAATATCTTCCCGATAATGTCAGTGATATATCTTTATATCTTCCTGCAACCGACAAATCAGCATATTTTGTGTTCCAAGTACCGTAGCTTGTTTCTAAATTTAAGCCAAAATTTTTCTCATTATTGAAATAAAAATCATCGTCTTTTGTGATTACGTTAATTACTCCCAGAAAAGCATTAGCACCGTAAACAGTAGTCGAAGGTCCGTAGATTACTTCAATTCTTTCAATTTGAGCAAGCGGAAACTGTCTGCCAATCCAGGCGCTGCCGCTCCACAAATCATTCTCTTCGACTCCGTCAATCATAAAGAGAGTACGGTCGGTATTATTAGAACGGTATCCACGTTGATAAATCTGTGAATACTCTGTTCCGTATCCTCTTGAAATATCAAATCCGGGCAAATCGTGAATAATTTGCTCCAAATCAGTGTATCCTCTTTTATAAATCTCATCAGAAGTGATAACTATTACATTTTGAGGGGCATCTGATATTTTTTCCGATTTTTTAGAAACCGAAACTACTTCAAGCTCCATTAATTCTTCCAGAGACAAATCAAAAATATCAGCTTCAAAATCCAATACAATGTTTACAACATTACTTTTTACTTCAACTTCTTTGACCAAATAGTTGGAATGTTGAAACGTAAGAGTGTTATAATTTACCGGGACACTTATGGCATAAGTTCCCGAATCTGTAGTAAAGGTCTTAAACTCTGTCCCTTTTATACAAATTATAACGTCTTTTACGGGCTTTCCGTCAGGTGACTTTACTTTGCCTGTAACAATTTGTTGAGCATTGGAAAACTCAAAGGCAAAAACTAATAATAAAAGCAGTAATTTTTTCATAACATAAGTTTTAGGTTAATATTTTTATAAAGGAGTCAGCAAAATATTTTCATCAGGTTTTCCCGGATTATAAACAACTTTTGCTTTTTCATCTTTTTTTGCCCAGCTATAGTCTTTTATATGTTCCGGAAAACTTATAAGTCCATTTTGGTGAATATTATTTGTGCTATATTTATAATAAATGTAAACTTTTTTTCGGTTATATTTATAGAACCAAGGTGTTTTTTTTCGACTTTTGTAATCTCTGCCTCAGTTAAATTTCCTTTTTCAATAAGATTTTTCGTTTTGTTTAATATCTTAAATGCATATATTTAAAAAAAAAAACTTTTCCATTGATTGGTTTGTTTTTCCTTTCAAATTTATTAAATAAAAAGATTAAAAACAAATTTTTTAATAATTTTGTCAAAAATCAAAGCAATGAATTTTCTACAAGACTGTGCAAATCAAATAATTGCGAATAATTACCAAAATTTGAAAATTTGTCTGATTTGTCCGAACATCAGAACAATAGACTATCTTAAATATCACCTGTCAGCAAATTTGAACCGAAGTATACGGGCTCCGAAATTTTTGAACTTATCTGAATTTACTTCCGGTTTTTCTGATATTCAAAAAGCTGATGAACTGTTTTTGATGATTCAGCTTTATAAATCTTTTAAAACTGTTTTTAATAACAGTAATTTTTTTACAAATTACGATTTTGATAAATTTTACGGAATTGGTGAGATTATTCTTAAAGATTTCAACGAAATTGACAATTATTTATTAGATGTTGAACAAATTTTTGTGAATATAAAAGATTACGAATCAATAAACTACATAGAAGATTATCTTAATGATGAACAGATTGAGGCTATACGCGAATTTTTCAGTTATTTTTCTGTCGAAAACATCAGCGAAGAAAAACAATATTTTGCTGAATTATGGTCAAATTTACCTGAATTATACAAAAATTTCACAAAGGTATTAAATAATCACAAAATAGGCTATAATGGTTTAATTAACAGAGATTTATGTAATAAAATCGACAATAATCTGATTAGTTTTGATACTTATGAAAAATACATCTTTATTGGTTTCAATGCACTTACAAAATCGCAGAAAAAAATTATGCAAGCTGTTCAGAAAACCGGCAAAGCTTTATTTTTTTGGGATTATGACAATTTTTACACAAAAGACATTGAAAATGAAGCAGGTTTGTTTGTCCGCGAGAATCTCAAATTATTTTCTGATGACTTAAAAACAGACAGAGACAGATTTTTGAAAGATAAAAAAATTAAATTAATCGGTTTTCCATTAGAAATAGCTCAAACAAAAGCAATGCCTCAAATTCTTTGCGGTTTCAATATAAATTTTGACAACAAAAAGCAACTTGCACAAACAGCTGTTGTTATGCCCGACGAAAATTTACTTTTTCCGCTTCTGCACGCATTGCCCACGGAAATTAAACACGTGAATCTTACTTTAGGCTTTCCTTTCAGAAATACTGCCGTTTATGTCTTTATGATGCAATGGTACAATATTTTAAGCAAATTCATCAAAAAAAATATCGTTCACATTGATGAAATACTATCATTTTTCAAAAATCAGATTTTTATTGATGTTATAGCTGACAGACTTGATTTTATTACTAATTCTGTAAAAAAAAGTAACAAAATTTATTTTTCGATAAAAGATTTAGAGGATACAAATGATGCTTTTTTGAAAGTTTTATTTTCTCAAAACAACATCGATGCCATAGAAAATCTATTGGATAACAGTATAAAAGTACTCGAAATTCTTTTTAAACCTTTGTCAAAAGAAGACCGAAAAATAGAAACAGAAGCAATATATCAGTTTTACAGACAGATGTCGGATTTGCAATCGCAATTTTTGAACGAATTTGAGAAAGACAAAGAAATAATATCAGTAAAAATTTTATTAAAATTTTTGATAAAACTTATCAGCGGAGCACACATTCCTTTTCAGGGCAAAAACATTGATGGATTGCAGGTTATGACAATTATGGAAACTAGAAATCTTGATTTTGAAAATGTTGTTATTTTAAACCTAAACGAGCAGATTTTGCCTAAAAAAGCATCAAATAATTCTTTGATTTCTGAATTTATCCGTAAATCTTATGGTTTGCCAGTTTTGATGTATCAGGATTCAATTTTTGCATTTTTATTTTACAGTCTGATACAAAACGCAAAAAATATTGTATTGACATACAGCAACTTAATATCAGAAAAAGGAGGCGAACCCAGTAGATTTATTCAGCAACTGAAATTTGAAACCGACTTGATAAGTCAGGAGTATTATTACGCTGAACAGATAAAACCTAAACGCAGCAAAAAAATTATAGTAGAAAAAAATGAAAAAATTTGTTCGGTTTTGCAAAAATATTTAACTTCTGAAAAAATGTTATCCGCAAGTGCTTTAAATACATATCTGACTTGTCCTTTAAAATTTTATTTTCAGCGAGTAGCTCAGATTTTGCCTTTTGAAGAACAAAAACAGGAATTTGAAATAGATGCTCAAAAATTTGGTAATATTTTTCATAAAACAATGGAAAAAATATACAAACCTTTCATTAAAAAAGAAGTTCATAAAGAAGATTTGAATAATATAAAGAAAAATATTGCTACAATAGTTAATCAAACAATCCTGGAAGAATTGGAAAACATTGAACAAGCGGCTTTAGAAGGGCTGAATAAAATTATCAGTGATGTTATAAAAAAATATGTCGAAAGATTTATAGACAATGATATTTCTTATGCTCCTTTTTATATAAAATCACTCGAAAATTCTGAAAAATATTACAGAAAATTTAATTTCGAACTGAACGGAGAACAGCAAAACATAACACTCTACGGAATAATTGACAGAATTGATACGAAAGACAATCTGACAAGAATTATTGATTATAAAACCGGCGGCGATGATTTATCTGTGTCAAGTATTGAAAATCTGTTCGATTCCGATAAGGTTAAAAACACCAAAAAGGCTATTTTTCAAATGCTTTTATATACATTGATTTACAAAAAGAACTATCAAACTGATTATTTTGAAATAATTCTTATGAAAACAGTTAATGAAAAAATGGATAACGAATCGAATATTAAAATCGGCAGAGAAACTTTGCATTCAAATTCTGATGGAATTCTATCAAGTTTTGAAGAAAAGTTAATCAATCTGCTAAAAAATCTTTTTAACGAAAAGCGACCTTTTTATCAAACCTCAAATTTAGAATCCTGCTCTTATTGCGATTATAAAGGCATTTGTGGTAGATAATAAAAAATCATATTTTTAAAACAATCAATAAATAACTAGTCCTTTTATAAAAGTTTTATTGAGGTATTCGTT
>DYKL01000226.1 GCA_020722645.1 Acetofilamentum sp.
TTACTCAGGATGACGCTAATTGAAAAATTAACGAACTAGCGAAGCGATTTCACGCAAGTAATTATTGATTTGTAAACAAAGTCTAAAAAAATGTTGTAAATTTGTCGTCAGAAATTAGCTATCGAATTAATTCGCTAATTACAATAAACACACACAAAATGAAAATTTTTAAGACACATCAAGTAAAAGAGGCAGATGATTATACTATAAAAAATGAACCAATTGCTTCAACAGATTTAATGGAAAGAGCCGCAAGCAGAGCAACCGATTGGATTATGCAGGATTTTGGATTTTTAGACAATTTCCTTATTTTTTCAGGTGTCGGAAACAACGGCGGAGATGGATTGGTAATTGCAAGAAAGCTTATAGAACAAAAGAAAAACGTTAAAATTTTTATTGTAGAATTCTCTAAAAATTATTCGGAAGACTTTAAAATTAACTTAAAAAAATTAAAAGATTTAAAAGCAAAAATAACAGTTATAGATAATCTGAAAAAATTACCCGAAATTGGTAAAGATGATGTTATTATTGATGCAATTTTCGGTTCGGGTTTATCAAGACCTGCAACAGGAATTGCTGCTGATGTGATTACCGAAATCAATAAAAGTGATAAAAAAATATTAATATCTATTGATATTCCGTCAGGTTTATTTGGTGAAGAAAATCATCACCTCGAAAAACAAACAATAATTAAAGCAGATGTTACTTTAACTTTTGAATTTCCATTTTTATCTTTCTTTTTTGCCGAAAATCATACTTATGTTGGCGAATTTGTAATAATTCCGATAGGATTGCACAAAGAATTTATAAAAAAAGCAGAAACAAACTACTCAGTTTTAGAAAACGAAGATATAGGTTCAAAAATAAAAGAACCTGATAAATTTGCACATAAAGGAAACTTTGGACACGGATTATTATTAGCCGGAGGTTATGGAAGAATGGGAGCAGCCGTTTTATCTGCAAAAGCTGCACACAGAATGGGAATAGGTCTTTTAACCGCTCATTTACCACAAAAATGCGTAGATATTATGCAGGTTTCATCACCCGAAACTCTTATTAGCATTGACCCTGACAAAAAAAACATTTCAAAACTGCCTGATTTATCAAAATTTACGGCAATAGGTATTGGTCCGGCAATAGGATTTGATGAAAAAACAATTTTAGCTATAAAAGACCTGTTTAAAAATCATAAAGACAAAAAATTTGTAATAGACGCAGACGCAATTACAATTATCGGTCAAAATAAAAATATTTTGAAATTAATTCCGCAAAATTCGATACTTACACCGCACCCAAAAGAATTTGAACGTTTAGCAGGTAAAACAAAAAACAATTTTCAACGTTTACAATTACAAAGAGATTTTTCAAAAAAACATAAAGTTATTATCGTTCTTAAAGGTGCATATACATCTGTCAGTTTTCCGGACGGCAAAACATTCTTTAATCCGACCGGAAATCCGGGAATGGCGACAGCAGGCAGTGGTGATGTTCTTACAGGAATCATTTTGTCTCTTTTAGCTCAGGGATACAGCCCCGAAGATGCAGCTCTGGTTGGAGTTTATATACACGGACTTGCCGGTGATGTTGCTAATGATGACTTAAACTACCTGTCAATAATTGCATCTGATTTGATTGCATATCTAGATTCAGCTATTGATGAGGTTTTGAGTTATTGTTAACTAATTTATAAATTAATCAAAACTATACAACATAATGAAAAAAAATATAATTCTGATATTATTTCTTTTATTTATCTTTTCTTTACAAACAATAAACGCTCAGATAATTATCGAAGGAAAGCAAGTAAAAAAGTCTCAAAATGTACAATTTGAAGGTACTGCGATTTACGTACCTACTCAAAGCAAAATTGTAACAGTATCCGGCTCAAAGACTTCTTTTTCGCTGAGAGTAAATAATCAGACAAAATACCAGTTTTATTACGATACAGACCACTACGAACCACCAACTTACAGCATAATAATAGAGCCCGGTATGTATGAATTATATCCCGATTTACCCCCTGATTTAGATTCAGTTTTTATCAGCATAACGATAGAAGCAATAGAATAAATATTAATCTCTATTGTAAGAATTTTTGAAAATCAACACTCGAAGGATCCTGAAATACTCTAAGCTCAAACTCGGGCAAAACTGCAAAAATATGGTCAAATAAATCAGATTGAATAGTTTCATATTCTGTCCAAACTGTTGTTGATGTAAAAACATAAATATTTATTGGTAGTCCTTTTTCGGTTGGTGCTAACTGCCTTATTAACAACGTCATATCATCAGCAAATATGCCGTCTTTTTCAATAATTTTTACATATTCATTGATTTCAACCTCAGTACCCTTTGTTGAAATTGATTTGACAATTTTATGAGTTTTGTAAATAAAATCATTTTCCAATTTAAAATCTTCGGGAAAAAACAAAATAAATCTTTCAATATTATTAATGGTTGTTTTTCCGTCAATTTTTTCAAAAAACTGCGTAATTTTATTTCCGAATTTATCAATTAAATTTTCAGGGTCGGTAATAACAAATCTTTCTAAATTTTTATTATCAAAAAGAAATTTTTCTTTTTTATATTTTTTGTAAACTCTGAAATTTGAAACCAAATAATTTTCGACATACTTTCTAAAAACACCTATATTAGTCAAACTTCTGCCATTTACACTGTATGGTTCTTTAACGTTGTGTGCCTTGTTCCACTTGTCAAGTTCAATTTGCATTTTTGATACATAATCAGAGATATAATGAATTTTTTTAAACTTCTCAAGTAAATCATCATTACAAAGTTTAATAGTGTTCATATCAATATAAATAGAACGCGATATTCTTCGTCCTCCTGATTCCTGCATACCGCTCCAGTTAACAAAAGACTCTTGCGTTAAAGAATACGTAGGAATAGTGCTGATAGTTTTATCAAAATTTCGAATTTTAATTGTATTCAGCGAAATATCCATTACATCACCGTCAATTCCTCTGCCGGGAACAGTTATCCAGTCGCCGACTTTAATCAGCTTATAAGCCGAAATCTGAATGCTTGCTACCAATGATAAAATAGAATCTTTAAATACCAACATCAAAACCGCAGTCATAGCTCCAAGCCCTGCCAAAATAGAACCGGGTTTTTTATTTAACAGAATAGAAATAATTAAAATAGCTGCTGCAAGCCCGAAAATAATTTTAAAAACCTGAATATATTGTTTGATGTGAAATGACAATTGTTTTTTACCTGCGTATATTTTATATATTTCGTTTATAGAGTTTAATAATCTGATAATTATAATAAATGTGGCAACTATCAGATATGCATAACTAACTGGGTAACAAACAATTGTATATTTAGGTCGTTGGTTGCATATTTTACGCCAATAGAAATTATTATTGCAGGTAGAGTATGAGAAATCGGGTCGAAGACTTTTTGTCGCAAAAAAACATCATCATAATCACTTCTTGACCTTTTTATATATGATTTTACTACGTAAACGATAAAAATTCTCAATATAAAAAAAGCAACTACACAAAAAAACAATAATACAATAAAAACCAAAATCAATTTCTATATTTTGAGAAGAAACACCAATATTTTCAAAAAATGGTCTAAAATTTAATATTTTTTTCATAACTTTACAAATTATTTTAGCTCTTAGTAGCGTATGTTAGCAAATTTATAAATATCCTTAAATCCGTAAGTCTATACTTATATATCTGAAATTCAGTCATGTGAAAACACCTGACTGGTGCAAACTACATGTTGCAGGTGTTTTCACCTGCAACCACTTACGAAAAAACTTGCGGATTTAAGGAATATAATTAATTTATCAAAAAAAATAAATCATCTAAGTTTTTTTGTAAAAAGACTAATTTTTATTTTTTTTGTAATCTCAATCAAAAATATGCACAATTTTTGATTTATCAAAAGCAAACGCTTAAAATATATGAAAAAACAAATACTTATTATATTTCTCTTGGCTGTTTTATCTTTCAATTTTTCTTGTAACGAAAATGGAGGACCCAAAGAAGGAGAACTTATATACAACATCACTTATTTGCAATCCGAGTATGAAAATCCATTAGTTGCTTTGTTGCCAAAAACTGTATCTATGAAATTTAAAGACGATAATACAGTTATATATGTCGAAGGTTTTTTTGGTACATTTCAACTGAGATTTATCACAAACCCCAAAGAAAAAAACAGTTATACGATACTTCGTATTATGGACAAAAAGTATATGAGTACCAACCACATAGATAGTCTAAACGCAGGGTACGAAAACTTGCAAAATTTAATAATTAACAAAAAAATTGATGATACGGTAACTCTTGCAGGATTGTTATGCTATCAGGCACAAGTAGTATGCAATCAAATCAGCGATTCAGCATTTTACATTTACTATACATACGATTTGGACATAGAAAACCCTAATTCTAACTCTCCTTACAAACAAATTGACGGTGTTTTAACTAAATTTCAAACAAGAGTTGCCGGTATTGATATGATTTTTGAACTAAAAGAATTTAAAAACATCAAAGTAAGCGAAGCTGAATTTATGGCTCCTTCTGATTACAAAGAAATAACTACACAGGAATTAAACGAAATTTTAGAAAGTTTTCAAGAATAATGCCAACTCCATTAGCAGAAAGAATGCGTCCGACCAAATTAGACGATATTATCGGACAAAAACATCTTGTTGGGAAAGATGGTGTAATACGAAAGATGATAGAACAAAACAATATATCATCTTTTATTCTATGGGGACCTCCGGGTACCGGAAAAACAACATTAGCAAAAATTACCGCAAAATCAGCAAAAAGACAATTTTACACGCTTAGTGCCGTCAGTTCCGGTGTTAAAGATGTCAGAGAAGTCATTGAAAAAGCAAAAAAAAGCGTTTTTTTCGACAATCCCTCTCCTATCTTGTTTATTGATGAAATTCACAGATTTAACAAATCACAACAAGATGCACTGCTCGGAGCTGTAGAAGACGGGACAATAGTATTAATTGGAGCAACAACTGAAAACCCTTCATTTGAGGTTATTTCTGCTTTGCTTTCAAGATGTCATATTTATATTCTTGAAAACCTGAATGTTGAAGAACTCGAAGAAATACTTGAAAAAGCTGTAAAACAGGACGAAATCCTGAAAAACAAAAAAATAAAAATTGTTGAAAATAAAGCACTTATACAATATTCCGGCGGTGATGCAAGAAAACTGCTCAATATATTGGAAACTGTTTTATCTACACAATCTGCCGAACCATTTATAGTAAACAATGATATGGTAAAATTTGCCATACAGAACAATCAACCGGCTTATGACAAAGGTGGCGAATGGCATTACGATGTAATATCAGCATTTATTAAATCTGTCAGAGGAAGCGACCCTGATGCCGCTGTTTATTGGCTTGCAAGAATGCTTGCCGCCGGTGAAGATGTAAAGTTTATTGCCAGACGGCTTATTATTCTTGCTGCCGAAGATATCGGTCTGGCGAATCCTAATGCTTTGCTCATAGCGACTAATTGCTTTAATGCCGTAAACGTTGTCGGGATGCCGGAAGCTAGAATTATTCTATCACAAACAACAATATACTTAGCAACTTCGGCAAAAAGCAATTCTGCATATCTTGCTATTGACAATGCCTTGAATACGGTAAAAGAAACAGGTAATCTGAATGTACCTTTACATCTAAGAAATGCTCCAACAAAGTTAATGAAGGAACTGGGATACGGAGAAGATTACAAATACCCTCACGCTTTCCCCGGTAATTATGTTGAACAACAATATCTGCCCGATGAACTTTCAAACACAAAATTTTACATTCCCGGAAACAACAACAAGGAAAAAAAATAATAATGAGTTTAGTATATAAAGTTAATGCATTGATTATCAGAAAATTATATTAATTTTAAAAAAATAATGATACTATTGATAATCAGCTATTTGTGTTTGTTGTGTAAAAATGTTGGCTCTTTTATTAAAGAATGTTGGTAACAAATTTTAATGTTTGGTATAATT
>DYKL01000227.1:0-1754 GCA_020722645.1 Acetofilamentum sp.
GCAAAACGTCATTGCGAGGCACGAAGCAAAACGTCATTGCGAGGCACGAAGCAAATGAAATAATGCAATAATTTAACAATTAAAAAACAAAATAATGAACATAAAATCAAAAAATACGGTTTATTTCCTTTTTATCCTTCTTTTTTTGTTTGTAATACTTGTAGTAACAGGTGAACCGGCATTTGCAAGACCCGGTGGCGGTCAATCATATTCCGGCGGCGGCGGTGGTGGTGATTATGGAGGTGGAGGAGGAGATGGCATTGGATTGCTGATATATCTGATTTTCAGTTTGTTGCCACCGTATATTTCTATCCCTTTGGTAATAATTATTTTGATTGTTTATTCAATTTATAAAAAGAAAAAATTAAAATCAGGTGATCAAATTGTATCTAAACCCACTTATGCTGCTGTTGCTCAAAATTCTCAGACAATTCAGCAACAATTACATTCTTTAATGGCTACTGACCCTAATTTTTCAAGAATATTGTTTTTAGATTTTGTTTCATCTATTTACGTTAAGTTTCACACTTATAAATATCAGCCGCAAAACCTTACTAAAATTACCCCTTTTGTTGCAAAATCAATAATTGATACTTTTAAAGGACAACCTTCTAATACACAAGTAAATGAAATTGTAATTGGCAGCCTTTATCTTGTTCAAATAAGTATTTCTGCCGATAAAGTTCAGATTTTGACAGAGATAAATTCTAATTATACCTCAACAACAGCCGGAAAAAGCACCAGATATATTGTTACAGAGCGATGGATGTTCGAAAGAGCCGCAGGTATTTTATCTGCAACTCCCGAAAAAATGCAAAAATTATCGTGTCCTTCTTGCGGTGCTCCAGCTGATTTCAGCGAAGCCGGTGTTTGTGCTCATTGCGGAACTACAATTCCACCGGGAAAACATCAATGGATGGTTTCAAACAGAGCTATTGTTTTCACAGATACTGTTAAAACAAACTCTCTGCTTTCTTATGCACCTGAGGTTGGTACAAATTACCCTACTGTTTGCAGTCCGACTTTGAACAACGAAAAACAATATTTCGCAAATGCTCATAATACAAGTTGGGACCAATACTGGTCAGTATTTTACCACAATATTGCATCAAAATATTTTCTGGAGATATACAAGAACTGGACTGATTTGAAATGGAAAGATCTTAGGCATTTGCTGAGCGACAGACTCTGGGAATCTTACAATTTCTGGACAGAAGAATACAAAAGAAACGGATATCAGAACAAACTTGATGATACACAAATAATGAAAATTCATCTTGCAAAAATTGAAGCCGATAAATTCTACGAAGCTATAACTGTCAGAATTTTTGCCTCAGCAAAAGATTATGTTGTGGACAGAAACGGTAAAGTTTTAGCAGGAAATTCGAAAACACCGAGAATTTTTAGCGAATATTGGACATTTATCAGACGCAAAGGTGTCGAAAATGACAGCTACGATATGAAAACTTGTCCAAACTGCGGAGCTAAGGCTGATAAAATTGCACAGGGTGGAGTTTGTGAATACTGCGGTGCTAAAATTACATCAGGTGATTTTTCGTGGGTACTTGCAATTATTACTCAAGACGAAGAATATAAAGGTTAAAAAAGGAAGTTGAAAGTGCATAGTTGATAGTGTATTGTTTCATTGTTTTAACTCGATAACTAGACAAACTCCAAAATTTGATAAACTTGATAAACTCGAAAACTTGATAAACTCGACAAACTCGAAAACTTGATAAACTCGACAAACTCGA
>DYKL01000227.1:1854-5977 GCA_020722645.1 Acetofilamentum sp.
AAATTTGATAAACTTGACAAACTCGAAAATTTGATAAACTTGACAAACTCGAAAATTTGATAAACTTGACAAACTCGAAAACTTGATAAAATCGAAAATTTGATAAACTTGATAAACTTGATAAACTCTACAAACTCGATACTTATATCAAAAAAATTGTTAATTATTATAATTTGGTCAAAAAAAAGTACACTTTTTGACTAATTTGATTATATTTGTTCAAACTTTAAAAATTAAAATTATGGCAAAAAAAACAACAAAAGAAAAAGATAAAAACATAGATAAAGACTCTATGTTTAAAAAATTGTTATACACCGGAATCGGTTTAACTGTTACAACAAAAGAAAAAATTGAGAAAAAAATAGATGAACTTGTCGATAAAAATAAAATTACAGCCGAAGAAGGTAAAAAATTATTAGACGAATTTGTAAAAGATTTTGACAAGAAAAAAGACAAACTTGAAAAAGAAATGAAAGATTTTGTCAAAAAAACTGCCGAAGCTCTCAAATTTGCAAAGAAAAAAGATGTTGAAGATATAAACAAAAGACTCGAAGAAATAGAATCTAAATTAGAAACACATAAAAAATAACATTTCCAGCTTGTTTTTTCTTTCTTTTTTAGATATTTTTGCGAGATTATACAAAATATTTTAAAATGAAATCATTAGAAAAATTCTTTTGTTTTAGTGTCGGTTTTGCAGCACAATCAAATGAAAAATTAACAAAATTAGTTCAGAAGCTTATTGAGCAGGGAAAAATTTCTACTGCCGAAGCAAAAAAACATCTTGACGAATATGCCGAAAATCTTGAAAATCTGATTGAAACTTTCGATTGCAAACTCGAAGATTTTATAACTCAAACTTTAAATAATCTTACTTTTGCAAAAGAAGATGATTTAGATGAAATAAAAGAAAGAATTGAAAAGATAGAAGCACATTTGAATAAAGATTAAAATAAGTTTAGTTTTATTTGTGGAATTTAACGACTGTTGAAAGGTTATCAAAAATTGTTCAGTGCATAAATTGTGTTGATTTTGATAACCTTTTTTTATTTTATCTCGTCAAAAACTTCTGAAAAATATTTTTGAAGCAAAATTTTTACTTCTTCTGTCTTTATTTCCTTTTTGAGTTCTTTTTGTAATGAAGTTACTCCTTTATCTGTGAAACCACAAGGATTGATGTATGAAAAATATTTCAAATCGGTATTTATATTGAACGCTAAGCCGTGCATAGTGATGCCTCTGCTAACCCTGACTCCCAAAGCACAAATTTTTTCAGGTCTTTGACGGTCAGTCAGCCACACACCGGCAGCATTATCAAGCCTTACAGCATTGATGTTATATTCTTTCAGAGTTCTGATAATTGCTTCCTCTATCGAAAAAACATATTTTTTTATGAGAATATTAAAATTACCCAAATCAAAAATCGGATAAATGACAATCTGCCCATATCCGTGATAAGTTATATCTCCACCGCGGTCAGTACGATAGAAAGTAGCATTAATTTTTTGCAAAAAAGACTCAGGAATAGTCAAATTAGCATAATCACCACTTTTGCCGAGTGTATAAACATGCGGGTGTTCAACAAAAAAAAGCTGGTTCTCGTTTTTCAAACCCTGTTTTTTCCTTTCTATTTTTTCGTTGAAATGTTTAAGCTGAAATTCATAAGCATCGGCATACTGCATTACACCTAAATCCTGATATATTATTTTTTTATTGCACATTATTTGATTATTTGAATTTGCAAAATTATAATTTTTCATCAAAAAAGCGGTTCATATTTAGGATTTCATCAAAAAAAATATTTCTTTTGCATAAGCTAAATTTAATTTAAAAGGATCTTAAAGTTGAAAGTATTCTCTGTAAGAGTCTATAAAGTTAAAGTGTTGAAAATAAGGGGCTTAAATTAATTTTTATATTCGTTTTAAAATGTTGATAATTAACTACTTAACTTGTTTTACCGAAATATAAAAGACTTTTTAGACCAGACTAATAAGCTAAAAAAGAAAAGTAACTTTCACGAACTTTACAAACATTAGACCCTTACAGGGCAAGCTCTAAGAACTTTACAAACTTTATAACTAACTAAATCGTGGCTGTAAAAATTCAATTTGAAAAACATGATTCTTTAAAGTATTTATGCCGCAGTTGTAAGTATAGCCGAATTAAAAGAAAAGTAGGTCTGGTTTGCGAATTGACTGGCGAACGTCCCGATTTTTATGCTCAATGTCCAAATTTTAAATTGCATAAGTTCAGAGACAATAAAATACACCTTGCCGACCACGAATACCAACAAAACCTTAAAAACTCATTCCTGATTATTGCATTTATAGGAGGATTTTCATTGTTCAACTTTATTTTTAAATCCTTTGAACTTTCGATTGTAATAATAATGCTCATTTTACTTGGATACGCCATTTCTTATGCATCAAAACCCTTTTTTGTAAACCGTTTTGGATATGCACCATATATTTATCTTATTTTGGCTGGTTACGTATCAAATTTTAAAAAAAATAAAACCAGCGAAGAATTAAGAATTATTCAGACACAAGTCCTTAAAATGATGGGTTGGACTGCAATCAAGCAAGCAAATGATGTGTTGCGAAAAAATAATAATTCAATTTCAGAAGCTGAAAAATACATCAAAAAAATTAAAACTCAGGATGCTCTTTTTATGTTTTCTTTAATTTGCGAAATTTACGTTTATTATAATCTTAATGATTTTTTGAAAAGTAATGTTTTGAAAGATATTGCCTTGATGCTAAATTTGACTACACAAGAATATCAAAGCATCAAAAAAAAATATGAAAAAGCAGAAATAAATCATCAAAAAAAGCTCAAAGAACAGGAAAACAGAGAAAAACAGGAAAAAGAAAGACAAAAAAGGCAGGGAGAACATAAATTCTCTGAAAAAAATCTGTCGGAATATTTTTTTATTCTTAGATTAAAAGAAGATGCTACAAATGATGAAATAAAAAAACAGTTTAAAAAACTTGCGGTGAAATATCACCCCGATAAATTTAAAGATAATTCAGATGAACAGAAAAATGCGTCCGAAAAATTTAAGGAATTTGCAGAAGCATATAACATAATCCGCAGAAAAAGAGGGTTTTAGAGATGAAAGAAAAGATAAATAAATATTTCAACGAAAGAGAGATGTTATGCTTGAATTGTTATTTGAGCAAAATTATTGACAAAAAAGAAATAATTTGTTCTAAAACCGGTGCTGAACCTGATTTTACATTTTTCTGTCCTTACTTTCGTCTGAATAAAAGCTCAAAATACAATAATGACAATCATTTTAGAGTGTCAGAAAAAAGAGCTTATTCGAATAAAACTGTTTTTGAAATATATAAAGATAAAAAAATTAAAAAAATTATTTGGTTTTTTGCTATATTATTAGTCTTGTCGATTATCTTTTTTTCAAATTACAGATTTTTGAGCATTTTTTTAGTCGCAGTTATTGCTTTTGTTTATATTGTATCTTTAAATGTTTTTAACACAGACGAAAAAGAGTTTAAAAGATTGAAGTTTATTGATTTCCGTGATTCTTTGCCCGGTTTAACCTTCCAAAAATATATACATATTCCTTATTATTTTCTTATTCTTTCGATTTATGCTTATAATATGAAAGAAAATAAATCTGATGATGATTTGAAAATTATTGAACAAAATTTAATAAGAATTTTTGGCAGAAAATATTTATTTTATGCTAAAAGTTTTCTAAATGAAGGTGTTGATGATGAAATATTTGATATAAATTTTAGAAAACACATTTTTAAGATTGAGTACAGGTATCGTTTGATAATTTTTAATGTTTTATGTGAAATATACGCTTATGATAATTTAGATGATTTTTTAAAAAGCAAAGTTGTAAGAAAAATTGCAGATATTCTTGAAATTGAACCCAAAGATTTTACAGAATTTAAAAAAGAAACTGCTACACAGGAATATGAAAATCAAATCAAAAAAGAAATTGAACGTCAAAAAGCCGAAGAAGAAAAACGACAAAGAGAAGAATACAGAAAGAAGGCATATCAGATATACAGCATCAGGAGAAAAGATTATTACAACCTAATCTTTACAATTTTTAGGCACAATATCAAAAATTTTCAGAATTTCATTT
>DYKL01000004.1 GCA_020722645.1 Acetofilamentum sp.
TTAAAATTTATATCACACTTTTTCTCGTTTTTATTTTTTTTAGTGGCACTTAACGGTCATAAATCAATATTTTGCTGTTTTCAATATTTTGGGCAAGAATTGGATTTGATATTCTTTGGTCGGTTAATAAATCTACTTTTCTGGAAAAAAGAGACTCCAATTCGTCCCAGATAGCTAAGATATTTTCACCTTTTTGTTCAGGAGACATTTTTTCGAGATGTACAATTAAATCAATATCACTTCCCTTTCGAAAATTTCCTTTTACAACAGAGCCAAAAGCATATAACTTATCGACTTTATATTTTTCGCATATAAGTTCTAACTTTACGTAATAATTTCTAAAAAAATCTTTCATTTCTTTTATACAAATGAGTTTAGTCTATAAAGTTCATAAAGTTGAAAATTCATAAAGTTAATGCATTGATTATCAGAAAATTATATTAATTTTTGAAAAATTAATTATACTACTGATAATCAGCTACTTATGATTGATATCCTATAATGTTTATACTTTTTAGACCTGACTCACAAATATTAATTAAAAAAATTAAACTTAAAAACATTATATTGGTTTTCGAATTTATAGTCTAAATTTTGGGGTTAAACTTTAAAACACTAAAAGCCCCTTTAACTGCATACATAAATTCCTGTAATGAACGAATCTCTTTTAGTTTATTTATTACTGTAATTGGTCTTAAATAAAATCTTTTAAATGATTGTTTTATCGTTTTAAATAAAAATTGTTCAGAAACAATTTCTGTCCAGTATTCTACTTTAAAATTTTCATAAATTTCAATTGGATTTTCTGCAAATTCAAGCCAATAATCTTTTGAAAATAAACCTTTTTCAAGTCCTTCCAAATAAGCTTCGGTAAAAGGATATGGAACCAAAACACTATACTGGGCATAATTTAAACCAATTTTTCTTGAAAATCTCAAAGTTTCTAATATATCTTCTTCCGTTTCGTCCGGTAAGCCAATCATAAAATTACCAATAGTTGTTATTTTAGCTTTTTTGCACCATTTAATAACTTTTTTAATTTGTTCGGTTGTTATACCTTTTTTAATACGTTTCAATGTTTTTTCAACACCTGATTCAATACCGAATTGTATTCTATGAATATTTGCAGCTTTGACTTCTTTTATCAACTCTTCGGTAATGGTATTTATACGACCTCTGAAACTCCAATCGATTTTAATTTTTTCATCTTGCAAAGCTTTTGCAAAATCTATTACCTTTTTGGGCTGTAGTGCAAATAAATCATCAAAAAAGAATATTTCTTTATAACCTAAATCAAGTAAATATTTTATTTCTTCAATAATGTTCTTTGTGGAACGACTTCTATATTGTTTACTAGGACAGTAGCAATAAGTACATTTGAAAGGACAACCTCTTGAAGACATGACGGTTGCAACCATTTTATTTCTACCAACAATACTTTTATACAAATCCATTGGCAATAGAGTTCTGTCAGGAATTGGTAAAATGTCTAAATTTTGAATAAAAGGAATATTAGAATTATAAAAAATTTCATTATTTTTTAAAAAGCCGATACCTTGTATTTTTGATAATTCTTCATCATTTTTATTATTTTGCAATCCATCAATAAGTTCTAAAAATGTAAATTCAGCTTCACCGTTTAAAATAAAATCGATATTAGGATATTTAATACTTTGTTTAGGATAAAGAAAAGTATGATGTCCACCAATTATAACATAAATTTCAGTATTCAATTCTTTCACCAATTTTGCGGTATCCAAAACATCAATAATTGATGTAGTAAAAGTTGTTATACCCACGGCAAAAGGATTAAACAATAAAATTTCAGACTTAATTTCTTCAAAGTCATATTTCATTGGAACACAGTCCAAAATTTTAACTTCGTAAGCATTATTTTTCAGCACTGTTGCCAAATACATCAAACCAAGCGGAGGATAATATCCTATAATATCAATAAAATCGTCTTCAATTCCGGCAGCAACAACATTTTTCTGTGGAGGATTTATAAGTAAAATTTTATTATTCATAAATATACATATAAAAAAAGTCTGCAAAAGCAGACTTTAATTTATCTGATTCCATGTTTTTTAAATAAATCTACATATTTTTTATCAGTAACAGTAACGTGTTCAGTAACCCAAGATTTCAAAAGAATAATCAACTGAAATACAGAATTTTTGCTACCACCAACGTATTCAGTAAACAATTCAATTACCCTGTTAACAAATTTTTGATGATTAATATGATGATTATCAAAATCCTGATAATTAAATTCTTTCATATACTTTTCTTCAAAACCGAAGTGATAATCTGTATAATCCATTAATTTTTTAAAAATTTCATTTAAAGCGATGTCTTTATCATCACTGTTTAATACTTCATAAAGCTTATTAATAAATTCAATCCAGCGTTTATGCTGATTATCAATCATTGATATACCTAACTCAAATTTTGGTCCCCATTTAATAAGTTGTTTTTTGTCTATATCTATATTAGTCAGCGGTATATTATTTTTTTCAAGTAACTCTGTATATTTTTCGATAAGCATAGAGTTTTGAAAATCTTTTTTAGCAAGCTCATTAATAAATTCTTGGCTCATATCAACTTTTTTAGCAAATCGTTCAGTGTCTTTTAAGAACAATACCATTCTCATGTCTTCTTCTTTTTCTGCTTCGATAATCATCATTTCAAGATGGACTTTTTGAGTTTTACCATCTTTTATTGTGATAATAAAATCTTTGCCTTTATCATGTTTAATTTTCTCCATATTTTCGAACAAAAATTCACAAAGTTTAGCATCTTTTGCTTCAGGTGGTTTCAGTAACAATTTTTCAACATTTAGTCCAAGTATTTCCATTTCGTTATACCCCCATAAATCTTCTGCCGCTATATTAACAAAATCAATAATCCCGTCTCTTTTAATTATCAAAACGGCTGTCATCATAAAATTCAATATTTCAAGACTTTGTTTCTGACTTTTAGATATTTGTTTGATTTTTGTATCGTTTTCCTGTGTAAGTTTCTGAATTTCTAATTTTTGTATTTCGTCTTTGTACTTAATTTGTTTATTAGCTTCTTCAAGGTCTCTAACTAAATTTCGTAAATTATCTTCATTTTTTCTTCTTTCATCGTGAGCTTTTTTAAGTTCATCAATTGTAGAACGCATCGCCGTTTCCTGTTCTTTCATTTCAGCCGCCTGAATCTGGAATTTTTCGAGTAAATCAGTAGTTTGAGCAGAAATACGAACAGATTTAAGAGTAGATCCGATACTTTCAGCAATTTTTTCTACAAGCTCAATTTCATATTGATCAAATGTTCTGAACGAAGCCAATTCAACCACACCTAAAACTTCAGTATCTACTTTTAAAGGAACAATAAGAATACTTCGTGGATTTGCAGCACCTGTTCCTGATTTAATTTCTATATAATCTTCGGGAACATCAGTCATATAAACTGTAAATTTTTCGACGGCAACAGCACCAATTAAACCCTCGCCAAGTTCAAGTTTCTTTTCAATAAATTTTTCTCTGTTCCACGCGTACGCAGAAAGAATATCCAAATAAATATGTCTTTTATCTTCATCATTTAATAAAAATATAACACCTTGATTACAGTTCAAAAATTTAACTAAATTTGAAATAACTTCACTTCCTAATTTTTTCAGATTATGTTGATTTTGTCGAAGAATATCAGAAAATTTAGCCAAACCGTCAGCAGTTCTGCTTCTTCTGTAGTCTTCCAGTTTTCTGTTTTCTTCTTCTCTTTTAGCAGACAACAAACTTTCGCGAAGTTGAATCAGAGAATTCCCTAAAACGTCTGTATCACTAGCAGGATAGAATTTATAATCAAAATTACCGCCTGAAATTTCCTTTGCAAATTCAGCCGAATGCTTTAAATTTGTAACTAAAGACTCTAAAGATTCAACGATAAGTCCAATTTCATCAGTCCTGTCTTTATCTATGTTTTTAGGAAATTTTCCTTTGGATAAGTTAAGAATTATTTCATTGGTTTCTGTAAGTGGTTTAATAACATTACCTGAAATAACGAAACTTATAATCAGAATAAGAATTAAAGAAACAGAAAAAATAATAGCAGTTGATATTATTGTATTTCTTCTTGCTCCTGTTATCAATTGTTCATCTTTGTTTGTTTCTTCCTGAATATTATATGATATTTTGTCTAATGAAAAAGTTTGTGATTTAATTTTATTTGTAATAAAAACAGTAATATCATTTATTGATTTTTCGTAAACACTTACCAATTCTTCAACAACCTCATCTTTATCGGTATATTCTTCGTCGTAAGACGTAACAATAACGCCAATATGCTGCTGTTCGTTAACTAACCTTTCGTAATCATCTTTAATTTTTTCGGGATGAATAATTAAATATTTGTACTCAATTAATTTGTTTACAGATAATTTGATATTATCATTGTATATCCCTTCGTATTTAAACAAAGTATCATTAAAAGAGGAAAGGAAATTTATAGTATTTTGATCTTTTAAATTTTTAATGTCAATATTTTCGAGTTCGATAAAAACAGAAGAAATATCAATGTCAAGAGATTTGAACTCGTTGGAATTTTTTACAAAGTCATCATTGTTATTAGAATTGGCAATTTTTGCCATTGTTGCATCTAATTTAAAATACAAATTCTGTAATTTTATAAAATTGTTTTTGTATAAAGTCAGAACATATCTGTCTTCATAATTTTTCTGAATTTTTACAATTTTATTAAACTCAATTATTCCAATGCCTAACGAGAGAAAAAGAGTAAATAATAGCCCAAAAATAATTTTATTTTTTATACTGATATTGTCAATAAAAGTTGCCATATTGATGTTTTTTAACCAAACAAAGTTATTAAATTAAATAAATAATTAAAAATATTTTTTATTTATTTTTTTCTGAATATAACGAAATCGACCAATAAATCTAATGATTTTTTTGTATCCGAATTACTAAAATTGCTATTTAGAATATTTTTTGCTGTTTTGACAAATTGTAATAAAACATTTTCAGAATATTCTATACCGCCTTTTATTTTGACAAAATTATGAACAAATTTAATGTCATCATTAGTTTTTGTTTTTTTAGCCAATATTTTCCGAATTTTTCTTTGTTCATCTTTCTGTGAATTTTTTAAAGAATATATCAAAGGTAAAGTAATTTTACTTTCCTGAATGTCATTTCCATAAGGTTTCCCTACCAAATATGTTTGTTGATAATCGAACAAATCGTCCTTAATCTGAAAAGCCATACCTAAATTATAACCAAATTTTCTGATGTCAGCAAGAATTTCTTCATTATCTGTAACAGATTTTGCACCGGATAGAGAAGAAGCTATTAAAAGACTTGCCGTTTTCTTAGAAATAATATCAAAATATTCATCTTCTGTAATATTCAACCTTCTAACCTTTTCTATTTGAATTAATTCGCCTTTTGCCATATCCTGGACAGCATCCGAGACAATTTCAAGAACATCAAATGCTTTATATCTTACAGAAATAAGTAAACCCTGAGCTAAAAGATAATCGCCGACCAGTACAGCTAATTTTGATTTCCATAATGCTTTTATAGAAAATGAATTTCTTCTGATTTGAGAATTATCAACAACATCATCGTGAACTAAAGTAGCTGTATGCAATAATTCTACCAAAGAAGCAGCAACGTAAGTTTTTTCATTAATTTTACCTACTAATTTCGCACATAATAACACCAAAATAGGTCTAAGTTCCTTTCCTTTATTTTTTAAAATATAATTCAATACAAAGGTTAACAACTTCTTGTCTGACTTCATTAAATCTTTAAAAAAAGTTTTAAAATATAAATATTCTTGTTCAATTGGAAATTTTATTTCATCTAATACAGACATTTAATTTATTTTCATTATTTTTGAAACCAAAAGTAAAAATTTTTATATTTGTTGCTTTACTTTTTTAAAAATAATATAATAATAAAACTAAATCTATTAAAAATGAAAAAATTAACCGCTCTTATATGTCTAATAATCAATGTTTTTACATATTCAATTTCACAAAATCCAAGTATAAAAATTTTGCAATATAATTTATTATATTTCGGTTTATATGATGATGGTTGCGACCAAACAAACAATAATATAGATGATAAATGTGATTATCTTAAAACTATTATAAATTATGCAGAACCCGATATTTTCGCTGTAAATGAAATTTATAAAAATGATAATGTACACGAATATTTATGGACAAAAGTTTTTGCTTTGAATAATTTAAGCTATTATGATTATGGAGAAGTGAAAGGTTCGCATTTAACTTCGCAGGTTTTTTACAACACAAATACCCTAAGACTAAAAGTAGAAAACACAATTTATACATCTCCAAGAAATATTCACGAATATGTTTTTTACTATAATTCACCTGATTTATTAACAGGAGATACTGTCTTTTTTTCTTTGTTTGTGGCACATTTAAAAGCCGGTGATGAATATGAAAACGACAGAGCCGAATCTGCCAACAGTTTAATGAGTTATATATATTCCAACGATTTAAAAAATTACATTCTTTCAGGCGACTTAAATTTATATGGTTCATCAGAACAAGCCTATCAATATCTGACAAATTATGCACAATCATCTTATAGTTTTAAAGACCCATGTTCTTCAGGCGAATGGCACGAAAATTCAAATTATGCAGATTATCACACACAATCTACTTCATATTCCGGAACAGATTGCATGTCAAGTGGAGGATTAGATGACCGATTTGATTTTATACTTTTTTCCCCTGCAATACAAAACGGCACTTATGATATGGAATATGTTACAAGTTCTTTTACAACAATCGGTCAAGATGGTGAACATTTTAATGACGGAGTAACATATAATGGAAACAGTTCAGTTCCTGCAAATGTTTTGACAGCATTGGCAAATAATTCAGACCATTTACCTGTTTCAGCTATTTTTTCTTTTAATCAAACATCGGCATTTCAGTATAATGAAAAAATATATCAGGATATTAAAATACAAAATCCGGCTAATGATTATTTAAAAATTTTTATATCCGACAATAGACTAATCTCGAACAATTTGAAAGCAGAAATCTACAAAATTGACGGCACAAAAATAAAATCTTATAGTATAGAAAATTTTGAACATAAAGAAAATATTTCCTTTTTATCAGCCGGAATTTATATTATTTCGATATATGATAATTCAAAATTTTACGGCACAACAAAACTTATAAAACAATAAAATTATTCAAAGAGATTTGTAAAACTAAATTTTTCGACATCAAACAAACCTTTGTCGCTAAGTTTTAATTTAGGAATTACTAATAAAGACATAAACGAGAGAGTCATAAAAGGAGCTTTTAATTTTGTTCCAAACTCTTTGACTCTCTCGTTTATTTTTTTATAAATATCAATTACCTGTTCCGGATTTGCAGATGACATCAGACCGGCAATGTCAAGTTTTAAAAAATCAATATCATCTTGATTTGCAACAACAACGCCTCCTTTTATTTCAATCAATTTATTGATAGCATTAACAATGTCTGAATCATTTGTGCCTACAGCAACAATATTATGACTATCATGGGCAATACTTGTTGCCACCGGACCTTTCCTAAAGCCAAAACCATTGATAAAAGCAACTACAGGTTTGGTGTTTTTTTCATATCTGTTTAAGATGATCAGTTTTAAAATATCGTCATTAATATTCGAAACAATCTCACCGGTATCAGTTTTTATTTTAAAAGAATCTGTTATTAATTCCCCATCAATTGCTTTTATGACATTCATTTGTTTTCCATCAGAAAAAACTTTGATATCATCTGTGTTTATTTTCGATACATTAAAAACATTTAATGCATCAATTTTGTTTGAAGAAATTATTTTTCTGTTTGAATCAAAAACAATTTTCCCGTTAATAACTGTTTTTAAAACATTAAAATTTTCCATGTTATCAACCATAATAAAGTCAGCCTTATCCCCTACCTTAAGCATTCCAATATCATTAAGTCCGTAATGTTTGATAGGATTAAAAAAGACGGCTTTATATATATTATTCATAGAAACGCCCTTGTTCAACAATCTTTTTACGATCACATCAATGTATCCGTTTATTAAATCGTCAGGGTGAGAGTCGTCAGTACACAACATAACTTTATCCGGAAATTCATTGACAAGGGACCAAAGAGCATCAAAATTTTTAGCAGCGCTTCCTTCTCTTATTTGAATCATCATTCCCTTTTCTATTTTTTCTTTTGCTTCGGGATAAGAATACGCTTCGTGGTCAGTTGAAATTCCGGAGGCGATATATTTATTTAGAGCTTCACCCGTTAAGCCGGGAGCGTGTCCATCAATTTTTTTATTGTATTTTTTTGCCACAGATATTTTTGCCAACACATCACTATCTTCGTTCAGGGCACCGGGAAAATTCATCATTTCGCTTAAAGTAACGACCTTTGGATTCCTAATTAATTTTTCAATAATTAGCGGATCGAACACAGCTCCAGATGTTTCAAAAGGAGTAGCAGGCACGCAAGAAGGTACTCCGAAATAGATTTTCAAATCAGTGTTTTCGGCATCATTAAGCATAAATTCAAAACCTTTAACGCCCAACACATTTGAAATTTCGTGTGGGTCAGTAACTACAGCTATCACTCCTTTTCTGACAGCTAATTCCGCAAAACGACTCGGGATAAGCATCGAACTTTCGATATGTACATGCGAATCGATAAGCCCTGGCAAAATTAGTTGAACAGCACCCTCTTCTTTTTTTATATTTACGATCTTCCCATTTTCAAAAAAGATTCTCGACGATTCAAAAAACTCTTTTTCAAAATTGTAAATTTTTCCAAAAACGTTTTCCATATTTTTGTTTTTTGTTCCACGTGGAACATTTTTAATTGAATTTTTATTTAAAATAAAACAAAAAATGTTCCACGTGGAACATTTTAACTATCTTTTCAAAAAAATCAAAATAGTATTAATGTCAGAAGGAGAAACGCCCGGTATCCGTTGAGCTTCTCCAATGGTTCTTGGTTTAATTCTGTTTAATTTCTGTCTTGCTTCGGTTGAAATAGATTGTAGTTGTTGATAATCAAAATCGGGGTTGAGTTTTATGTTTTCTAATTTTATAATTTTTTCTGCAATTTCTTTTTCTTTGTCTATATAGTTTTGATATTTAATTTTAATTTCAGCAGATTCAATAATCTCGTTGTTAATATTATTTTGTTCAATAAAATTCGAAATTTTTGGTAAAATTTCTTTTAAAGTAGAAATAGAAACTTCCGGTCTTAAAAGAAATTTTTCAGCTTTAAGACTTTGCGATAAAGCTGCTGAATTTATCTGTTTCAAATAATCATTTGCTTCACTTGGGGAAATTCTCAATTTTGCAATAAAATTAATAAACTTATTTATTAATTCGTATTTGTTTTTGTAAATATCATATCTATTCTTGGGAAGTAATCCTATTTCGTGACCCAAATCGGATAAACGTTCATCTGCATTATCTTGTCTCAATAAAATTCTATATTCAGCTCTTGATGTAAACATTCTATATGGTTCATCAACTCCTTTTAAGACCAAATCATCAATAAGAACACCAATGTAAGAGCTATCACGAGATAAAACAACAGGTTCTAAATCGTTTAAGATACGATGAGCATTAATTGCAGCCATCAAACCTTGAGCTGCAGCTTCTTCGTATCCGGTTGTTCCATTTACTTGACCGGCAAAAAAAAGATTTTTTATAATTTTTGATTCTAAAGAGTGATTTAATTGAGTAGGTGGAAAATAATCGTATTCAATAGCATAAGCCGGTCTGAAAATAGTAGCATTTTCAAAACCTTCAATTTTACTTAATGCTTTTTCCTGAATTTCTAAAGGCAAAGAAGAAGAAAAACCATTAAGATAATATTCTACGGTGTCAGTACCTTCGGGTTCAAGGAATAAAAGATGTTGATTTTTTTCAGAAAAAGTAACTAATTTATCCTCAATACTTGGGCAATATCTTGGACCACGACCTTTAATAACGCCTGAAAAAAGAGGAGAAAATTTGAACCCTTTTTTTAATTCATTATGAACATCTAAATTAGTATAAACTAAAAAACAACTTTTAGAAGGAAGTATTTGTTTTGATTCCGGGTCATAAGAAAATTTACCGGTTTGCTCATCAGGTTTTTGTTCAATAAGCTTAGAAAAATCTACGGTTCTGCCGTCAATTCTAGGTGGTGTACCGGTTTTCATTCTGTCAGCTTTAATACCGAGGCTAACAATTTGTTCGGTTAGATGATAAGAAGCTTCCTCTCCTACTCTCCCGCCCTGAATTTGATTACTACCAACGTGCATTAAGCCATTTAAAAAAGTACCGGCAGTTAAAATAACAGCTTTAGAATAAAAAGAAACACCCCATTTAGTTCTGACACCTTTTAAAATATCTTTTTCAACAATAAGTTGAGTTACGGTATCTTGCCAGAAATATAAATTAGGTATTTTTTCCAATCTGTCACGCCAAGCAATCGAAAATTTAACTCTGTCAGATTGAGCTCTGGGACTCCACATAGCCGGACCTTTTGATTTATTGAGCATTCTGAATTGAATCATAGTTTCGTCTGTAACATAACCGGATAGTCCACCTAAAGCATCAATTTCACGAATAATCTGACCTTTTGCTATACCGCCCATTGCAGGATTACAAGACATTTGAGCTATTTTAGTCATATCCATAGTTACAAGTAAGACAGAAGAGCCAAGATTAGCAGCGGCAGAAGCAGCTTCAGCACCAGCGTGACCGGCACCAACTACAATAATATCAAAATTTGTTTTCACAACTAAATATTTAACTTTAATAAATTATTATCTTCTAATTTTCTCATATTAAACCTTTTTTCGTCAGTATCATCAGAAAAACCCAAAAGATGTAAAACACCGTGAGCGATAACTCTGTGCAACTCATCTTGAAAAGTTTTTTTAAAAAGGGTGGCATTTTCTTCAACACGTTCAATACTTATTAACAAATCACCTGATATGTAATCATTATGAGAATTGTCAAAAGTTATTATGTCAGTATAATAGTTATGATTCAAATATTTTTGATTTATTTCAAGTAAATATTTATCAGAAACAAAAACAACAGAAATATCACCAAGTTTTTTTTTATAAGATTCAATAATTTCTTTTATCCATTTTTTAATAATTGTTTTATTTTTAAAAGTAAAAGAAATATCTTCAGTTACAAAATTAATCATAATTATAAATTGAAAATCATTTTAACAATTTGTCCATTATTATAAGAAAATTCGACAATATCGGCTAAATTAAGAATAATAAATACACCTCTGCCTGTTAATTTTTCTCGATTTATAGTTTCAGTGGGGTCATCAATTAATTTATAATCAAAACCGGCACCTTCATCTTTAACAGCAATTTCGAGTTTTTTAGATGAAATTTTGTAATATACAGTAACATTTTTATTTGGATTAAACTTATTACCGTGCACAATAGCATTGTTAATAGCCTCAGATAATGATAACAAAACATTACCATATATTTCGTCAGAAATCACAATTTTTGAAGACATCTTTTGAATGACCTGCTCGGCATAAGTAATATTTTTAAAATCAGATTGAAATACGATTATTTCATCATAATTATTCTTTTCCAAGTCTGTACATGTAATCATTATAGTAGGTTTTATAAAAAGGGTTTAACTGTAGTATTTTTTTTGAAAAAGATTCATTTAAAAGTTTATAATCATTAAAATATTTTTCTATATCTTCGGGTGAATTAGTATTTAGGTTGTTTCCGACTTTGGATTCTCGTTTATCGTCGTATTTTCTTTTATTATCAGAATTTTCGACTTCCAAAAGTCGCGTTTTAATTTCATTATCTCTTTGTAAAATTTCAGGTGTTATATTATTGTTTAGAATATCTTTTTTAATATCATCATTTATTTGGTTAATCTCGTTCAATAATTTGGACATTTCATCAGAAAGCTGACCGGAATTTAGCATATCTTCGAGCATTTTTTGAAAAGCTTCTCTTTTAGCGACTTGCTGCCCCATCTGTTCAGAAGTATATTGCCCATTTTTCATTTGGTTAATCATTTCCTGAAGTTGTTGCTGCATAGATTGTTGCATTTGTTTCATATCACCTACAGACATTTGCTGAGGTTTGCTGGAAGATGGATTTCCTGACCCGGGCATACTCATCTGATTTTGCATATTTTGCAAAGACTCTTGCAACATTAAAGCTAATTTATTGACAGATTCAATTGTATATCTTTGATTTATTGCTGCTTCATTTCTTTTATTGACATTCAAATTTTGGATTGTTTTATCTAAATTATTTCTGATATTTACTAATTCATCTGTAATAGGTTTAGAAATAGTAGGATTTCTTTTGGCTAAAGCATATAAAGTATCATTGATTACAGCATATTGATTTTGCAATGCTATTTGATTGATTTTCAATTCTATATATGCTTCAGATTTATACGATAAATTTTTCTGTGTTAATAAATTTAATTGTTCTTGTGTAAATGAAAAATTAAGCAAATTAGATAATAAAAATTTAATAGCCTGTTCATCTTCGGAATTTTGCATCATAGAATTTTGCATCATCATATTAGACATCTGTTCAGAAAGATTCTTCATTTGTTCAGAAGAATTTTTCATATTCTGAGAAGCCTTTTTATTTTTATTTTCAAACATATTTTCTTTTGCTTGTTCAAATTCCTGATTTATCTGTTCAATTTCTTCCTGAAATTCTTCTAAAATGTATGGCTTTTCGAGTGATTGATTATAATTTTGAAGACTGTCATATTCCTGCATTAAATCTTCAAATTTTTTCTGATTTGTTAAAAGAGAATCTTGAAGTTCTTGATTATTTTTGTCAGATTTTTTAAAAGATTCAGATAAGTTTTCCTGTTCTTTAGCTAATTCATTGAGTTGATTTGCCACATTTTGCACATCTTGTTCCAACTTCATTCTTTTCAGTAATTCTTGAGTACGTTCCATTTCTTTAGACATATCTTCATAAGACAATTCTGTTTTTTTCAGAGTATTATCAAATTTTTTATCATCAAATTTACTTTGTAATTCTTTTAATTGCTCTAATAAATCTTTAATTTCATCGGTCATTAATTCATCTAATAATTTTTGAATTTCTTCGTGTTTCTTTAACAAATCTTCATTTTTTGGGTCGAAAGATTTTAAATTGTTAAGTTTTTCTTGATTTTCCTTTTTTAAAGAATCTAAAAGTTGTTCCAATTCATTTTGTTTGTTCAAAATATTGTCTAAAAAACTTTGTTTTTCCCATTTGCTAACCTCTTCATTTAATAATTTCTGATTAAAATTGTCAATATCCTGCTGAATGTCAAAAGATAATTGATAAGCATTGTTTAATTGCTCCTGCACTTTTTCATCAGAAACATTAAAAGCAGAATCAAGCTCGTTTAAAGAAGGGATATAAAAATTAAATTGTGAAGTAGCAGTTGATTTATAGCCGCTTACATAATCGTTGTCAGTAATTTTGAAAAAATACTTAACTATTTGATTATTAGATATTTTTAAATCAGAAAAATCAAAGATATAAAAAAACTCCTGATTAGATTGAAATTTGGAAATATCAATATTTACAGATTCATAATTATCAGCCTGTTCAGAATTTTTATCATTTACTGAATAGTTGAAAGATAAAGACTTAAAACCATAATCATCTGAAATTAGCCCTCTGAAGAAAAATAAAGAATAATTATTTGAATCCTGAACCTGCTGAACAGCGATATTAGGATATAAATCAGGAATTACAGATAAATTATATTCAAACAAAGAATTCTGAACATACTTATTTTTAACAATAATAGAATAGCTTGCTGATATTAAGGCTTGATAAGTAATGCTGAAAGTTTGTTTTTCGTTTTTTGAATAAATCTTATTAGAATCAACAAGCATTAAAAGAGTGTCGATGTTGTTACCGGAAAAATTAAATTTCAAAACAGAGCCGTAAGGAACAATTAAATCGCCTGTATTTTTGAGAGAATACTTTGATTTTCCAGTATATGAAGGAGGTAAAATATCAACGGAAAAATCAGATATTTGAGGTGTTGGAAGAATAGAGATTTGATATTTAGACGATTTAAAATTATCAGCTTCGAAATAAAAAGAAAAGTTGTTGTTTATTGATTTAAAGTTGTATTCAAAAATACTTTTTTTAGAGCCGATAATCATAGGAATTTTATTAGAACCATAGACTATATAAACAATAGATGGGACATATTCGCCTGTAATTTGTACAAGTACATTGAAATCAGCTCCGTTTTGAACTTCCAAATTTTTATTTAACAAATTGAAGTTAAAAGGAGCTTGCTGTTCATATAAAACACCGTAATTTACGAATCTTTCAGTTCCAAGTTTAAGAATATTATTATTAAAAATAACAAAAAACAAAAGAATGAGTAGCGGAATAAATAAATATTTATAATATTTATTCAAATCTTTTGATGAAAGAGCATTAGAAAAATTGAACAATTTGATGTTGCTAATTTTCTGATTTATAGCTGCATTAATAAGGCTGATGTTTTGTTTATCCGATATTTGTTCATTTAATTCCAAAATATTGATTAAAATATCTTGAATTTGAGGAATTTTTTCTGAAATATAAGTTGCAGCCTTATAATTTGAAATAGTAGGGAGTAATTTAATAACTTTTAAAAAAGGAATTATAATTAAATCGGCTAATATAAAGAGTAAAACTACTACGTAAGAAAAAAACAAAACTTTTTTTATACTAACAGGTAAATAATAAAAATAATTAATTGCAACAATTAACAAAAAAATAAGAGAAAGAATAGAAACAGAAAAAATTAAACCTTTTAAGAGTTTGAATAAATAAAGCTTCCTAACAAATTTATTTATATTTATATTTATGTCATTAATATTGTTCATAAAAACTAATTTAAGTTCAAATATTCAACAGGGTTCAATTTTTCTGTATTATACCAAATCTGTAAATTTAAGCAAGGATAAGAATATTTGCTTGTAGATTTTGATACAGAGCCAATAACAAATCCATTTAAAATTTGTTGATTTTGAGATACATATATAAGATTTAAGTTAGAATAAACAGAATAATAATTATCGTGTTTTAAAATAACCGAATGACCATAATTTGGTAAATTAACAATTGCAATAACTTTAGCATCAGCAATTGATTTAACAAGAGTGTCAGTTTTGGAATACAAATCAATTCCATCGTTTACAACAGTAATATTTTTTAGATAAGGGTGATTATGAGTACCAAAAGAACTGATAACAACAGAATTGTATAGAGGTGCATTAAATTTTTTCTCAATTTTTTCGGAATTATTTGAATTTAAGCTATATGGCAATTTCAAAAAATAATCGTTCAGCATTAAATATGTATTATAATCATTATTTATTATTATACGGATATCATTTGCCTTTTGTTGCAAAATATTTGCAGAATTAAGAGCAATGATAAGATTGTTTTCAATGTCAACTTTTTGGGTTTGATAATTTTTAATATAAATATCCAATGATTTTACATAATTTTCATAAGAAAGAGATTCATTTATCAATTTTTGTTGAGTTAATTTAATAAATTGATTTAATTTTTTCAAATAATTTAACAATAACTGCAAATAATTATATCTGTAAAAAGCTTTCGAAAAAGAATCAGCTGAAAAAACAAATAATTTAGGAGATTTAAGCTGTAGTAGAATTAAATAAATATTTTTTAATAAATCAGCATATAAATCAGAATAAATTTCTAATGTTTTATTATAGACGTTAATTGAGATTTTGTTTTGATTAATTTGATTTTGATAAAATATAATTTTATTGTTTAATTCAACTAATAATTTTTCGTCATTGTCAATTTTAGATTTTAATAAAAGTAAATCGTAAACAGACAAAACAGTATCGTTTAAATTATTAGAAAAAGAAAAAGAAGTTGAAAAAAGTAATATGTTAATAATTAATAGGTTTCGCATTATCAGGTAAATTAAATTTTATATTAATTTGTTCATTAAAAATAACTTTTTTGCTAATAATAAATAATGACAAAGTATCTATCGAAACAACTTTTAATTCAGTGTGTTCCGGTAAATCATAATTATCGAAAGTTTTAAAATTACTGTAGTTTATATACAAATCTTTATGCAATAAATTATCGTATATTTCGCAGTATTTAATATTAAAATTGTCTGTTATATAAAATAAATGTGCAATATTAACAATTTTTGAGTTATTTTGATTATATATTAAATTTTTGAAGATATATAAAGAATCTTTATCAAGCGAATATGAATTCAAGTCTGTGAAATAAGGATAACTGAATAAATCGGCAGTAAAAATGGATTGCAAGGAATAAAAATCGAAAGCAATGCTGTAATTTTTTAATATAACATCTTTATTACCTGCGATATAGTCTTTTTGAACAGGCATATAAATAATAAAAGTATCGGGAGTTGCAAAGATTTCAGCGATAGTAATTCCAAATCCCAGAGATATTGAAATGTACATAACCGAATCTTTGATAATTTTAGTTGAACCAAAAAAAGATAATTTTTGTTCATTTGAAGAATAATCAGCACTGAATTTAAAAGACAACGATTTAAAATCCTTATTGACAGAATCAATAAAAGTAGTGCCTGAAATTTTCATTTTTGAGGTATTTTGTTTAAAAATCGAGCAAGAAGAAATCAGAAAGATTAAAGATATTATTATAAAAAAATTTTTCATTAAATTGTTTATAATTACAACTGTTTATTTAAAAAAGTGTTGCCCAGATTAACAGATTTTAACCAAGCTTCATTAGCTAAATCATTCTTATTTAATTTATTGTAAACATTACCCAATAATTCATAGTATAAAAAATTAGGTTTTGATGAATTTGAAATAGCAATTTGACAATAATTTAAAGAAGAGTTATAATCATCAAATTTGTACATAGCATAAGCATAAATGTATGCAATGTTTGAACTTAAAGAACTTGTTTCGTTTATAATACATTCACCAAGCAGGTTGAAAGTTTTATTTTTGTATAAGGAATTTTGTGCAAAATAAAAAGAGAAATAGGCATTTAAATCGCAATTTGAAGTAGCAAAAGAAAGAGCATTGTTGTAGTACAAATTTTCATCTGAAAAATTACCTGTTATTCTGAAATATTGAGAGAGATAAAAGTTAAAATAAGCCATTAAATCATTTTGTTCGTAAACTATTGATTTACCAAAAATAAGAGCTTCATAAGCATCATTATTTTTTGATAAATTCAGAGATGAAATTCCTTTGAATAAATATATAACAGGTTGAGCCGGAAACAAATCTATTGCATAAGCAGCTAAAGAATCTAATTTTGAATAAAAACCAAATCTGTTGTATAAGTTAAACAATTTCAAGTAAGTTGAAAAATCCGTTATATCTTTACTTTGTTTGATTTCATAGAAATAGATAGCATCATAGAACTTATTATTTATTTCATAAAATTCGCTTAAAAAATTCACAAATCTTACATTACTTTGATTTTTAAAATATAAATTATAAAAAATAGTATCTAAATCGAAAGAGAAAGAATTGTAATTGAAAAAATCCATATTTTCATACAATATCTGTATAAATGCAGAATTAGAAGATAGACAATCGCCTGATTTTTCTAAATAATATAAAACACTGTCTTTTTTGTCGATTAAAATGTAATATTTGAGCGAAAGTTCATAAAAATAAACAGTTTCAGGAAATAAAGTTTGAATTTTTTTGATATAAAAAAAAGCAGAATCAAGATTTTTTTCAGACAGATAAAATTGAGCCAAATTCACTAATGATAAGGAATTTTGAGGAAATTTTTGAACAATAGTTTGTAAAAGATTTACAGCATCATCATTTTTACCTGTTTTTTGCAATAAATTGACTTTTTGAAGATAAAAATCAATTTCGTAATTGAATTTTGATATAGCTGCATTTAAAGCTATTAATTGATTTTTGTAATCAGAATAAAAAGCAAAAAAATCAATTGCATTTTGAAAATCATCGTGAATATCTGATTTTTGTATTATTTGTAGTTGTAAATCAGTTGCTTCGTTAATCGAATTAACCTTTTCGTAGAGTAAAGCAAGATTTTTTAAATACCAGATATTTTCAGCGTCAATATTAACAGCATTTTCAGCGTAATTTATGGCAAGAAAATATTGAGCTTCCTGTTCATATATTTTAGATAATAAATAATTTGCGGCAGAAGATTGATTGTCAATTTCCAAGGCTTTAATTAGTAAATATTTAGCTGTATCGGTATTTTCAGTTAATAAAAATCGTTGAGCCTCAGAAAAATATTCGATAAATTTTTCCTTTTCGACTGTTTGAGAATTGAGCGATAAAAAAGACAAAAAACAAATAATAAAACCAAATATTTTATATTTTATCATAATCACCTAATTCGAGAGATTTGGGGATTTTATTTACAAATACATTATTGCCAATCATTGAATTTTCTATAACAATATTTCTAATTATCGAATTACTCAAAATAATGCTATTCTTAACAATAACATTCATCAGAGTAGAATTTGATTCGATTGAGACATTAGGACCGATAACAGAATTTATTATTTTTACATTATCAGCAATAAAAACGGGCTTTATAATAACTGTATCAGTCAATACAATTTTATCAGAAGTCTGAAATTGATTAGTATTCAACAAGTGCGAAGTAGTATTTATCAATAAATCTTTATTACCGCAATCTAACCATTCATCAACATTTTGAGATTTGAATAATAAATTATCATCAAGCAACATTTGAAGAGCATTAGTAAGTTGATATTCATTGTTTTCCCTTAAATTGTTGTTTATAATATTTTCTATTTTGGTATGCAATAAAGCAACATTTTTGAAGTAATAAATACCAATTATAGCTTCATCAGAAATAAATTGTTTAGGTTTTTCGTAAAAAGAAGTAATAACATCATTTTGTTTTACGACAACTCCATATAATTGAGGATTAGAAACTTTTTTAGTCCAGATAATAACATCAGCGGAATTATCAATTTCAAAGTCTGCATCAAAGAGAGTGTCAGCAAAAGCAACAATAACTTCATCACTTAGCATATCTTTTGCCTGATAAATAGCGTGAGCAGTTCCTAATGCTTCTTGCTGATAAAAAATATTTACTTTAAAATTGTATTTATTTCCGAGAGAATGAATATCATCAATAATATTTTGCGGAAAATTACCAATAATGAAGCCAACTTCTGTAACAGTGTTTTTAGAAACGGCAATTAGTTTTTCAATTAACCTTTGCAAAATTGATTTACCTGCTAATTTGATAAAAGGTTTAGGAGTAGTTAAGGTAAATGGACGCAATCTTGTGCCCATTCCAGCCATAGGTATTATTATTTTCATAAAAATGTTGTTTATTAGATTCCTGTATGTCCGAAACCGCCGTCTCCGCGATTAGTTTCGTTCAATTCATTTACTTGCATCCAGCTAACGTGTTCATAACTGCTGATAATCATTTGAGCAATTCTTTCGCCGGAGTTTATTGTAAAAGGTTCATTTGATAAATTGACAAGAATAATTTTGATTTCACCGCGATAATCAGCATCAATAGTTCCGGGAGTGTTTAAAACAGTTAAACCGTGTTTAGCAGCTAAACCGCTTCTGGGGCGGATTTGTGCTTCATAACCGACAGGCAATTCAATAAATATTCCTGTTGGTATCATTGCTCTTTGAAGAGGTTGTAAAATAACAGGTTGTTCTAAAAACGAATATAAATCAACACCGGCGGAACTTTCAGTAGCATAAGCCGGTAGAGAATTATTTGATTTATTAACTATTTTGACATTCATATAAATTATTTTTTGTTAAATATTGTTTTTAATGACGACAAAGTTATATTTTCATTTTTAAAAATGAAAATTATATATAACAAAATTAAAAAGTTATTTATAATTAATTTTAGATATATATTTGAAAGATTTATAAAATCAGTAATAAGATACAAACCAAGCGGAATTGCAGTGTATAAAAAGATTTTAAAATAGTCATATTTAATTTTCATATATTTTCTACTCCAAATGAATGAAAAAACAACCATCACAAAATAAGCAGCAAAGTTAGTCCAAGCCGCTCCGATATAACCGTATTTTGGAATTAAAAAATAATTTAAACTCAATGTAATAATTGCACCTGTCGAAAAAATGATAATACCATATTTTGTAACATCATTTAATTTATACCAAAACGAAAGCACAAAAAAGACACCAACCAATAATCTGCTTAAAAACAATGGCAGCACAACATTTAAACCTTCAAAATATGTTTTGTTTATAAAATATTTTACAAAGTCCAAATTCATCATAACAGCCAAAAACATAAGAAAAGAAAAAATTATATAATACTTCATTACATTTGCAAAAGCATCATACGAATCTTTATTTTTATGATAAGAAAAAAAGAAAGGTTCAGCAGCATATTTGAACGCCTGCACAAATAACATCATAATGACAGCTAATTTGGCATTTGCACCATAAATGCCTAACTGATAAAGAACATATTCAGTTGCATTTTCAGTACCTTCCGGCACAACAGTCCAATATTTTATTAAAATTCTGTCAGCCATTTCATTTACAGCACCGGTTAAGCCTGTAATTAGAAGCGGAAGTGAGTATATTAAAATTTGTTTCCAGATATGAAAGTCAAATTTAATTTTAATTTTGAATAAATCAGGAATAAAAATAATTAAAACTAAAATAGTTGCTATTAAATTAGAAATGAAAATATATCCGACACCATAAGCAGCATTGTATATATATTCGATAAAATTTATACCTTTTTCATATAAATACGGACACAGTATAAGGAAAAAAAGATTAAGAGCTATATTTACAGCAATATTTATAACTTTTATAATAGCAAATTTGAACGCTTTATTCTGTTGCCTTAAACGAGCAAAAAATATAGATGTAAAAACATCAACTGCTAAAATCAGTGAAAATATTAGAACATAGTCTCTGTTGTTTGGATAACCTATAAATGTTGAAACAGAAGAAGAAAAAATAAAAATAAGAAAGAGAAAAATGCTTGAAGTAGAAAATACTGATGTTAAAACTGTTGAAAATACAGTATTTTTATCAATATTTTTTTGAGAAAATCTAAAAAAGCCGGTTTCCATACCATAAGTAAGAATTATTTGCAGAACTACCACATAAGCATAAAACTCAATAACAACTCCATATTGCTCAGGAGAGAAAGTGTACGTATAAAGAGGTACTAAAAGATAATTCAAAAAACGACCAATTATACTACTTAAGCCGTAAACAGCTGTCTGCCCTGCTAATTTTTTTATAACTGACATTATTTATTTTTATATATCATTTTAAAATGCTTTTTACCAAACTCAACAAAGTCAGTACCTGAAACATAAAAACCGATAAGTTTGAAAAAATCTATGGTTTCTTCAATAGAATGTAAATAAATAATTTTTTTTGATTTTAAAACATCATCTAAAATATGTTTAACGAGCAAAAAGCCATATCCTAAATGTCTGTAATTGTTTAAAACAGAAACTCTTTCTATCTTAATGCCATAATCAGTTTCGCGCCAACGAGCAGTGGCTATAAATTTGCCGTCTATTGACAACAAAAAATGAACTGCATCAAAATCTAAACCGTCATAGTCCAAATTTTTGTCAATTTTTTGTTCGTTTGTGAATACTTCAAAACGAATTTGAATAGCCTTATTAAAAAGCTCATTATTAGATATTGAAAAAGACAGTAATTCTAAAAACATAAAAATAATTTAAAAATTTTATGCAAAATAAACAATTTAAGAGTAAATCGGAAAATAGAAACTAAAAAAAAACGTTTATTTATAAAATATTAAATAAATTTGAAGCGAATTTGTAAAAGTAACAAAATGAAAAAAATCCTGATATTTTTTAGTTTAATCTTATTTGCTTATATTTCTTTTAGTCAGGCAAATACCGGATTCACAATCGGAAGTAATTTTTCTACCTATACTGGCGATAGCACAACCCTTCCGTTCAATAATATAAAGCCAGGACTTAACACAGGAATATTTTGGGATATAAACAGCGGCTATAAAACTTATATTCAGATTGGCGGCTTTTATTCTCAGCAAGGAGCAAGATATAAACAAGAATATTTTACATTTGGTAACAAAGTAACATACCTTATACGACACAATGTTGATTATATAAATATTCCAATTTCGTGGAAGCAAATTTGGGGTGATTGGTTTACAATTTTAGGTTTGTACGGTGAATTTGCTATTGTTTCTAAATCAAAATGGACTGAAACTGATGAATACGCAGATACAATAATATACAAAGTAGGCGACTATCAAAGTTTTACAAATGAACTTAGAACTTTCGATGCAGGTATTAAACTTGCAATGGGTATTCAGGTTCCTATTTCCAGCCAAAATGATTTTACTCTTTCTGTAGCATATAATCACGGCTTTCTGTGTGTAAATCCGAATACAAACAGAGTAGAAAACAAAATGTTTAATCGTTTTTTTACAGTTAATTTGGGTATTATAATTAGCAGAAATAATTACAAGTATAAATCAAGAAGATAAATTTGATGAAGAAATTTCTATTTTCTCTCTTATTTGTATTTTTATCAATGTCTGTATTTCCTCAATACAGACAATTTTCTCACCCTATATGGACTATTGGAACAGCAAAAACCATTGGCAAAAAAGAAGTTCATCTTAACACCTTATTTTATTCTCAATACGGCTTAACAAAAAGAGTTGAAATACAATCAAAACCTTTATGGTGGATTAAATTTCCTAATCTTGGAGCAAAAATTAACTGGATATACAAAAAACCAACTCCAAATGCAGAGTTTATTAAACGAAAAGGAATAATAGTAAGTACAAAACATTTTGGCTTTTACCCTAACCCTCTTTTAAAATATGTACAAAATAATAATGTACATAATATTGATTTCGGAATCTCTTCATTTGATAATTTTTTTGTGATAAAAAATGAACTTCTCATTTCATTAATTAACAGAAAAAACAAAGGTTGTACTTCAAAATTAAGTATTTATACTTTAAAATTCGGAAATCAAAAGGCATTAAATAATTCTCAAAATTTAATTTTAACTGATAACTCTATGTTATTCAGACAAACAAGTATGCTTGGCGATTATTCTTTGTGGTATATTGGTTTTGACCTTGATTCAAAGTTAACATACGGTTTGAATTATTGCATTGATTTTGATGTTTACGCTGTTGGTCTGATAGTTTCTAATTGGGTATTTGAGCATAAGAGTATTTTTTATTGGTATATGGGAACAAACAAAAGAATAAGACCATCAATCGGCTATCAGTTGTCTTATGCAAGCCATCCTGATGCCAAAATGTCTTTTATGCCATTGTTTGATTTAAGCTATTTATTAAAAATCAGCAAAAAAGGTAAGGATAATGATTTATTTGAAAAAGGTGTTTTAGAAGATATGTACGATGACAGAAGCGAACTTTATTAAAAAAATATTAAAATTCAAATTTACATTTCTTTGGTCATTAATAATTCTCATTCTTTTATTATTACCCTCTGATAATATCCCTGACAGCAAATTTCAGATTCCTCAACTTGATAAATTTGTTCATTTTACACTGTTTTTTATTCTTTCAATTATTGAATCAATTGAAAAAAAAAATAATTCTTTTAAACTAAAATTTGTTTATTTACTTTTATTATCATTATTATTTGCAGTTTTTAGTGAACTTTCACAAAAAATATTTACTTCTTCAAGAAATTTTGATGTTTTTGATATTATCTCAGATTTAGCAGGTATTATTGCAGGCTTTGGAATATATTTTATAATAATAAAGATACATCAAAAGGCTTAAGCTTAGTTACTATCTCATTTATTGTTAATTCTTTAAATACCTTATAAATTTGTTCAAGTATCGGATCTAACTTCATTCTAAACGGACAAACTTCTTTCATTTTAATGTCTTTTTTGCAAATTTGCAATCCGATTAAACATTCATTATACATTTCTAAACCATCGAATATTTCTACAATATCCAAAATACTTATTTTTGAAGGATTTTTTTGAAATTTAATGCCACCTTGTATTCCTCTTTGCGAATAAAGGATTTTATGCTTTGTTAAATTAGAAATAATTTTGGTTAAAAAGGAATAAGAAATATTCAAATCTTTGGCTATCTGTTTAATGTTTACCAAAGAATCTTTTTGATTAAAAGCTATATAAATCAAAGCTCTGATAGCATATTTTGTAGTTGCTGAAAGCATAATAATAATTTACAAAGGTATTTTATCTATTCGTTTTTGATGTCTTCCGCCTTCAAATCCGGTAGATAGAAAATTATCAACAATTTGTACAGCAGTCTCAAAGTCTATAAATCTTGCAGGTAAGGAACAAACATTAGCATCATTATGCAATCTTGCCAACTTTGCAATTTCGGGTGTCCAGCATAATGCTGAGCGAATAAGCTGATGCTTATTTGCGGTCATATTTATTCCGTTACCGGAACCGCATAAAGATATGCCGAAATTGAATTCTTTTTGTTCAACAGCCTTAGCCATAGGATGTGCAAAATCAGGATAATCTGCACTTTCTTCGGAATAGCATCCGTAATCAAATAAACTGTATCCTTTACTTTTTAAATAATCTATAAGTTGTAATTTTAACTTGTAGCCAGCGTGGTCAGAGGATAACGCAATTTTAATCTTCATTTTATTATGCTTTTTTAAATAAATTATTTACAAATTTAATTATATTTGCGTTTTTAATTGAATTTTTTTGTAAAATATTTCTTTAATAATTTGAATTTACTGAAAAATAAATAATCAATAGTTCGGTATATTTTGAAGTAATTCGTTAATATTCAGCAAATTGATTTTGTATGTGTAACAAATTAGTAGTTGATTGAAAATCAATAATTTGCTTCCTTCGTTATAACTCTGGATGACGCTAAATGAAAAATTAACGAATTATTGAATAATAGTATCTTTTATTTATTATAATTGTTCTTATATGTTTTGTTCTTATTGTGAAAAATGATTGCTAAAAAGTAATGTAAATAACTGAATAATAAAATGTTAAATTGCATTATCAACAATTATTTTTTGATGTAATTAAAACAAAAAGCATAGTTTTTGTTTTTAATTGTTTAATAATCAATAAAATACAATCTAATTTGAAATGTAAAATATTATTAACAATTTTGTTAATAAAAGTTCAAAAACTTAGAATAAGTTTCAAGTATTTTTAAAAAAATCAAAATTTGAATAAATTAAAAATATTTTTACAAGTTACTTAACATTAATTTAACAAAAAATTTACATTGCTCATTCAACTATTTTTTCACAATTAAAAAAACAGTCTTAAATATTTAAAAACATAAATAGTTTATTTTCAGCAAAATAAATGATTACAATTAGTTAATAATATGTGGAAAAAAGTAAAGTTTTTTAATATCCAAGAAAAATTGATTTTTTTTTTTCACTATATTAACAATCTATTATTATCATTATTTCTTTTAAATTAATTAATTTTTATTTATATTAATAATATAATTATGGTTGATAACATAAAAAATGAAATTTTAAATTTAAAAAATAAAAAAAATGCAATAATATTAGCACACTTTTATGTTGATGACGATATTCAGGATATTGCAGATTTTGTTGGAGATAGTCTTGAGCTGTCAAGAAAAGCTTCTTTAACTGATGCCGAAATTATTGTTTTTGCAGGAGTTCATTTTATGGCTGAAACTGCAAAAATTTTATCTCCTCATAAAAGAGTTCTGATACCTGATATAAATTCAGGATGTCCGTTGGCAGACAGTATGAATATAAATGAGTTCCTAAAATTTAAAGAAAAATATCCCGATTATTTTGTTGTTAATTATGTAAATAGTACTGCTGAAATCAAAGCCGTAAGCGATTTAATATGCACATCTTCAAATGCTGTTGCTTTAATAAAATCGTTACCCAAAGAAACAAAAATTCTTTTCGGACCTGATAAAAATCTAGGTTCTTATGTAAAATCATTTGTAGAAAATGAAATTGTATTATGGGACGGAAATTGTCCGGTTCACGAAAATTTTTCTGCTGAAAAACTGAAACTTTTGAAAAAACAATATCCTTCAGTTAAAGTATTAGCACACCCTGAGGCTAACAAAGATGTTCTTTTAAAATCCGATTTTATTGGCTCTACATCACAAATTTTGAAATTTGTCGAAAATAGCGACAATAAACAATTTATTATTGCAACTGAGCCGGGAGTTATTCACAAAATGAAAGAAATTAAACCCGATAATTTATATATACCGCTTCCTCCTATCACAAAACATAGTCAAAGTATTTGCTATAATATGAAAAAGCATACCATAGAAAAAGTTTATTATTCTTTAAAAAACGAGCAACACGAAATTATTATGAAAGATGACTTGATTGAAAAAGCTAAAATACCAATAACAAGAATGATTGATATATCTTTAAAGTTAGAATTAATAAAATAACATCTGAACAAAACCTCTAAATATGCGATATCCATTAAAATATTGTTTCTTAATGTCTTTGTTCTTGATTACCAATAATTTATATAGTCAGGAAAAAGAAGTAAATCCAAACGGATACAATGTTTTTTACTATCCAAACGGATTCAAGCTCAGCGAAGGTAATTTCAAAGATGGTAAACCTGACGGTTATTGGATAACTTATTACGTAAACGGAAACAAAAAATCGGAGGGTAACAGAAAGAACTTTTTGCTTGACAGTGCCTGGATTTTTTATTCTGAAAACGGAGATACTACAGAAATAATAAATTATAAAGAAAATCAAAAAAACGGTTTCTATTTTAAATTCGAAAAAAGCGATGATGGGGTAAATTATTTAGCTTCAAAAGAACTTTATATTGATGATTTGAAACAAGGTTTTTCTTATTATTACTACCCTTCGCATAAATTACATTATCAGATAAAATATGAGAATAACAATAAGCACGGTTCTGCAAATGAATATTCCGAAGACGGGACTTTGATTGCTATAGAAGAATACAGATACAATAATCTTGTAAGCCGTAAAGCAGTGAACAGAAAGGATAATGAAGGACAAAAAACAGGTACTTGGGTAGAAGTTTTTGACAATGGAAAAATAAAATCTGAAATTAATTTTGTTAGTGGTATGCCTAATGGCAATTATAAAGAGTATTCGCCGACAGGTAAAGTATTGAAAATTGAACAGTTTGAAAACGGTAAAGTTGTAAATTCATTTGACAAAATAAAATATGATACATTGCAAAGTGCTAACATAAAAGTAGATAAAGAGTATTATCCTAACGGAAACATTAAATCAATAAAAAACTATAAAGACAGCATTCCTTTTGGTAATCATCTTTTTTATGATAAAGATGGAAAAATCGAAAAAGCAATTTCTTACAACGAATACGGTATAAAATCAGGCGAAGGGCTTTTTGACGACAAAATGAACAAACAAGGTAAATGGATTTTCTTTTATGATGATGGCAACATTAAAGCCGAAGGCGAATATGTGGACGATAAAAGAGAAAATCAGTGGATTTTTTATTATCAAAACGGAGTTATTTATCAGAAAGGTAATTACAAAAACGGTTTACCCGAAGGATTGTGGCAACTTTTTTACGAAAATTCAAATTTATGGCGTTCCGAAAAATATTTGTTCGGAATCAGAAATGGAATGATGTATGAACTTTCACCGGCAGGCGATACAATTGTAAAAGGTAAATACGAAGAAGGAGATGAAACAGGCGAATGGTATTATAAAATTGGCGATGAATACTCAATCGGTAATTATTTTTTTGGGCAGAAAACTGGTGAGTGGAAGACTTATTATTATCCGCAGATGAGAATTAAATCTGTTATTGAATATTCTGAAGGTAAAATGAACGGAAAATATGTTTTATATTACCCGAACAAAAAATTACAGACACAGGGAAAATATAAATCTAACGAAAAAGATTCAAAGTGGACATATTTTTACGAAGACGGCACACTAAATTATACTGTTTTATATAGCTACGGCGAAATTTTAAAAGTTAATGATATACCAATCAAATAATTTGCAATGGACATAAGAAAACCGGAAATAAACATCACTGATTTGGATTTTGAGAACAAATTGAGACCTCAGCAGTTCAAAGATTTTCAGGGACAGCAGAAAAATGTTGATAATTTGTTAATATTTGTTCAAGCTGCAAAAATGAGAAATGAAGCGCTTGACCACGTTCTTTTACACGGTCCTCCGGGATTAGGTAAAACTACTTTATCTAATATTATTTCAAATGAACTTGGAGTCAAAATAAAAATCACTTCTGGTCCTGTTCTTGAAAAACCCGCTGATTTAGCAGGGCTTCTTACAAATTTAGACGAGCGAGATGTTCTTTTTATTGATGAAATTCATCGTCTTTCACCTGTTGTCGAAGAATATTTGTACTCGGCAATGGAAGACTACAAAATTGACATTATGATTGATAAAGGTCCTAATGCTCGTTCTATTCAGTTGAACTTAAGCCCTTTTACTTTAATAGGTGCGACAACAAGAGCCGGATTATTGACAAGCCCTCTCAGAGCAAGGTTTGGAATTAAACTGCTTTTGGAATATTACGACTACGAAGTTCTTTCTAATATAATCACACGTTCATCAAAAATTTTAAATATTGATATTGTAAAAGAAGCCTCCGACGAAATTGCTCGCAGAAGCAGAGGAACGCCACGTATTGCTAATGCTTTGCTCAGAAGAGTAAGAGATTTTGCACAAGTTAAAGGTGACGGCAGTATTGATTTGAAAATTACTAAATATGCCTTAGATGCTTTAAATATTGATAAAAAAGGTCTTGATGAGATGGACAATAAAATTTTAACTGCAATTATTGATAAATTCAAAGGCGGACCAGTTGGTCTTACAACTATTGCCACTGCTGTTGGTGAAGAAGCCGGCACTATTGAAGAGGTTTATGAACCTTTTTTGATTATGGAAGGTTTTATCAAAAGAACTCCAAGAGGTAGGATGACTACTGAATTAGCTCTGAAACATCTTGGTAAAACTTTAACTGATTTTGATAATTTTCCTTCTATTTTTTAATTTTTTATAAATTTACAGAATTTTAAAATTATAAAAAGTTTACAAATTCATTTTATTATAAATTATGGGAAAAAAGGACAATAATATAGGAAACACAAAAAGTAATAGGTTTAAAATGGTCATTTTTGATGAAGTTTCTTTAAAAGAAAGATTCAATTTTTCTTTATCAAAAATAAATTTATTCACTTATCTTGGAATAGCATTCATTTTATTGAGCTTTCTTGTTGGCTTATTGCTTATTTACACACCTTTGAAATATCTTTTGCCTCCGGTTGAAAATTACGCATTGGAAAAAAAGATTGTTCAGAATTATATTTTGATTGATTCTCTCGAAAAACAAATAATTCAAAGAGATTATTATTTTGATCAGATAAAAAACATCATAACCAAAGATAATTTGCTGCTTTACGGCAATACTGATTCTATTGACGAAAGCGACATTTTGACTCAAAGTCAAAAAGATTCTATTTTGAATGAACTTATAGAAAGAGACAAAAACAGTCTGAGCATTATAAGAGATGAGCAAGGATTATCGGGCGAAAATTTATATTTTGTAAAACCATTGTCTGGAGCTATTTCAAACGGTTTTAATCCGAAAAAATCGCATAACGGAATTGATATTGTTGCCCCCGAAGGCACTCCTGTTCTATCTACATTGCAAGGAACAGTTATTCTGGCTACTTGGAGCGTTAATTCCGGTTATATAATTCAAATTCAGCATCCAAATAATTTTATTTCTGTCTATAAACATAATGCCGAAATTTTGAAAAAAGAAGGAGATAAAGTAATAGCAGGAGAACCGATTGCTTTGACAGGTAATACAGGGCAAGAAACAGACAAACCTCATTTGCATTTTGAAATCTGGCAAAACGGAGTTCCGGTTGACCCAACCGAATTTATAAATTTTTAAAAGTTTTTATGTCCAAAAATATTGCAATTCTGGGCTCTACAGGCTCTATCGGAAAACAAACTATTGAAGTTGTAGAACAAAATCCTGATTTGTTTAGAATAGTTGTTTTAACTGCAAATAGAAATTTTAATTTATTAATTGAGCAAGCACAAAAAATTAAACCAAAATACGTTGTAATAGCTGACAATAAGCATTACAATGACGTAAAAAAAGCATTAAACTGTTTCGATATTGAAGTTTTATACGGAGATGAAAATGTCGCTAATGTTACAGTTTTAAATGAAGTTGATTTTGTACTTGTTGCATTAGTAGGATATTCTGCTCTTATTCCAACAATTAAAGCCATTGAAAACAAAAAGAATATTGCTTTGGCAAATAAAGAAGCATTAGTTGTTGCAGGTGATATTATCACAAAAATCGCTCAAAAAAACAACATTAAATTACTACCGGTTGATTCAGAACATTCAGCTATTTTTCAATGCCTTAGTGGTGAAGATTATTCTCAAATCGAAAAAATTTATTTAACTGCTTCCGGTGGTCCTTTCAGAGGTTATAGTTATAATCAGTTAGAAAATGTTACGGTAAAACAAGCTTTGAAGCATCCTAACTGGTCAATGGGATCAAAAATAACTATTGATTCAGCTACAATGATGAACAAAGGTCTTGAAATGATTGAAGCTAAATGGCTTTTCGACCTCAAACCAGAGCAAATTCAAGTTATTGTTCATAAACAATCAATTATTCATTCTATTGTTCAGTTTATTGATGGTTCTATGAAAGCTCAAATGGGATTACCTGATATGAAATTACCCATACAATATGCACTTGCGTACCCTCAGCGTATTTACTCTCCGTTTAAGAGGTTTTCTTTTTTGGATTATTCACAGTTTGATTTTCAATTGCCTGATTTTGAAGTTTTTAAATGTTTATCTTTGGCAGAATATGCTTTGATTAAAGGTGGTAATATTCCTTGTATTCTAAATGCTGCTAACGAAGTTGCTGTTGATGCTTTTTTAAATGAAAAAATTAAGTTTTTGCAGATACCTCAGACTATAGAAAACACCATTGAAAAAATAGGTTTTAAAGATAATCTGAATCTCGAAGAATATATTCTGACTGATAAAGAATCAAGAATTGTTGCAAGTGAATTTATTAACACTAAATTTTAATTGATGATTTTGGTTACTGGTGCAACAGGAAATTTAGGCTCTCACCTACTCTATCATTTACTTCAGGAGAATGAAAAAGTTGTTGCATTATACCGAAATGAAAAGAAAAAGCAGAATGTTCTTGAAATTTTCGGTTATTATTCAGAAAATCCTGAAAAGATGTTCGAAAAAATTGCGTGGCGTAAAGCAGATTTAACTGACGTTTTAAGTCTCGAAAATGCTTTTGAAGGTATCACATCAGTTTTTCACTGCGCTGCAATTGTTGGCTTTAAAAATAGAAAATATGAGCAATACCGCTTGAATAACATCGTTGGGACTACCAATATTGTTAATCTGGCTATTGATTTTAATGTCAAAAAACTTGTATATGTTAGTTCCATCGCTGCATTGGGTGTTAATAAAGAAGGCTTGACAACCGAAGAACATCACATCAATCCTGATAATGTTACTTCTTTTTATTCAAAATCAAAATATTATGCTGAATTAGAAGTTTGGAGAGGAATGCAGGAAGGTTTAAATGCCGTTATAATAAATCCGTCAGTTATATTAGCACCATATTCTTTTTCAGGTTTTACCGAAAAAATAATAAAATTTGTAATTAGAAAAGGCATAAAATATTATACTTGCGGAAAAAAAGGTTATGTCGATGTTAATGATGTTGCAAAAATAGCAATTGACTTAATGAAAAGCGACATATCAGGTGAAAGGTTTATCTTAAATTCGCAAAATTTGAGCTTCAAATCTGTTTTTGATTTAATAAATCGTAAAATTGGTAAACCTTATTCCGAAAAAAAAATCAAAAAAAGTACATTAATAGCATTAAAACATATACTGAACGTCTTTACATTCGGAAAATCTTTATTGAATAATCAGTTAATTTTTTATGCGGTAAATGATGAGCTTTATTCAAGCGAAAAGTTAAAAAATGCTATTGATGTCAATTTTAAAACAGTCAGAGAATCAATAGATTATATTGTAGATATTTATAGGAAAAAATTGAGTTTAGAGTTATAAAGTTAAAAGTTTAAGGTTCATAAAGTTTGTAAAGTTGTGCCGTTTGTAAAGTTAATGTGTTAGACGAGTTCAACTATGCTCTTTTAACTTTTAGACCCTTTCAGGGCAAGTTTTATAAACTTTCAACTAATTCATTTATTCTTTGGGTTTTTTCATTATAGCGTAAATTTCAAAGCCAAAGCCGAAGACAACAATAATGGTTGCAAGAACAATTCTGCGGAAGTTGAAAATTTCAGGGTTAAAAACATTAGGGTCTTTGCTGCCGCCACCTGCCATTAAAATAAAACCGAAAATTATAATAGCAAAGCCTATAGCCAATAAAATGAAGTTTTGTTTACCAAATGGAAAATCAATTTTAGGTGACATAATGCAAGATTTAAAAAATTTGCGACAAAAATACAATATTTTGTTTAAAATCCTAATATTTTTGTTCTTAAAAAATCTTTTTTATCATTCAACAAAAAAATCAACTGCTCCACAAGTTTTTTTATCCGATTGTAAATAAACAATATATGTCTCTCCGTTTACAGTTGCTTTAAAATTTGATGGATATTTTCAATTTCAAGGATGTTTTATATTGCCTTAAATCCGCAAGTCTTTTCGTAAGTGGTTGCAGGTGAAAACACCTGCAACA